>NZ_JBNDHY010000023.1:0-40511 GCF_056755315.1 Monashia sp. HAY1-2A | reverse complement strand
CGAGCAGCAGGGCAGCGGTGCGGCCATCGCGGTCGGGGCCCTGCTCGACGGCGTCCCCGAGTCGGTGGTCCTCGGCCTGTCCCTGCTGTCCGGCAACGGCGTCGGCGTCGCCGTGCTCGCCGCGATCTTAATCTCCAACGTGCCCGAGGGACTGTCGAGCGCGGCGGGCATGAAGCGTGCCGGACGGCCCGCCGCGTACGTCTTCGGCGTGTGGGTCGGGATAGCGGTGGTCAGCGGGCTCGCCGGCCTGCTCGGCTGCCTGCTGCTGCAGGGTGCCTCCCCGGAGGTGGTCGCCGTCATCACCGCCACCGCAGCGGGCGCGATCCTCGCCATGATCGCCGACACGATGATCCCCGAGGCCTTCGAGCAGACCCACCTCTACGCAGGGCTGCTCGCGACGCTCGGCTTCCTCACCGCGTTCACCATCTCGCGCGCGGGCGGGTGAGGCGTCCTGCGCCGTCGACGCCGCGCCCGCTCGCCGGTCGGCGTGCCGACCACTGCCGCCCGGACGCTCAGCCGCGTCGGTCCACCGCCCAACGGGAGGCGTCCGGGTGCAGTCGCAGGCCGTGACCGGGCAGGTCGTCGCGCAGCGGCAGGCCACCGTCGACGAGGTCGGGCACACCGTCGAGGAGCCGGCTCTCGACCCGCACGTGGTCATGGAAGTACTCGAGGTGGCGCAGGCCCGGGACGGCCGAGAACGCCGACGCGCTGAGGTGCGGGGCGCAGTGCGCGGACACCTCGAGGTGGTGGGCCTGGGCGACGGCGGCCGCGCGGTAGAGCGCCGTGATGCCGCCGACCCGGGTGACGTCGAGCTGCAGGCAGTCGACCGAGCAGGCCACGCAGAGCGCGCGCACGGCGTCGAGCGAGTCGGCGTACTCCCCCGCGGCGACGTCCGCGCGGACCCGCTCGCGCACCGTGCGCAGGCCCGACAGGTCGTCGCTGCTCACCGGTTCCTCGAACCACGTGACCCCGAGCTCGTCGAGCTGCTGCCCGACGCGCACCGCCTGGCCGACCGAGTACGCGCCGTTGGCGTCGACGAACACCTCGACCTCCGGTCCCACCGCCTGGGCCACGCGGGCGGTGCGGGCGAGGTCCCGGTCGACGCACGTGCCCCGGGACTCGCCGATCTTCAGCTTGACCCAGCGCGCACCGCGGGCCGCCCAACCGGTCAGCTGCTCGACGGTCCGCTCCTCGGTGTAGGTGGTGAACCCGCCTGAGCCGTAGACGGGTACGGTGTCGCGCCCCGACCCGAGGAGGCGGTGCAGGGGCAGGCCGAGCAGGCGGGCCCGCAGGTCCCACAGGGCCGTGTCGACCGCCGAGAGCGCCATGGCCCCACCGCTGCGGGCGCCGACGTTGCGCAGCGCCCGGACCTGGTCGCGCCAGCGGTCGGCGACCGCGAGGGCATCGCCGCCCCGGACGACCGGCGCGAGGACACCGCGCACGAGGTCGGCCAGCGACGCCGCGCCGTAGGTCCAGCCGGTCCCCGTCACGCCGTCGGCGTCGACCTCGACGACGACGCACGTCGTCGAGTCCCAGGCGATGGTGCCGTCGGCCTCGGGACCGTCGGTCGGCACGGTGAACGCGGTGGCCCGGACCGCCTCGACCGAGGCGGCGCCGGAGCGGTCCCGGGAGCGCTCCCCGTCGGGCATGCCCGGGTCACCCCTCGTGGCCGGGGAGCACCTCGGCGAGCTTGCTGCGGATCCCCTCCTTGACGACGTCGGCCCGGTCGGGGTCGCCGCGCAGCACCGACTCGGCCGCCTTCTTCAGCTGGTCCCACGTCGCGTGCGGCGGGATGGGCGGCACCGCCGGGTCGGTCTCGAAGACGATGACGCACGGCCGGTCGCAGGCCAGCGCTCGCTGCCACGACGCCGCGACGTCGGCAGGGTCGTCGACGTGGATGCCCTCGAGGCCGAGGCTGCGGGCGAACCCGGCGAAGTCGACGACGGGCAGGTGCTGCGAGGGCAGGAACTGCGGCGAGCCGCCCATGGCGCGCAGCTCCCACGTGACCTGGTTGAGGTCGCCGTTCTGCAGGACCATGACGACGAGCCGGGGGTCGGCCCAGTCCTTCCAGTACTTGGCGATGGTGACGAGCTCGCCCATGCCGTTCATCTGCATCGCGCCGTCGCCGACGGTCGCGAGGACCGGACGGTCGGGGTGCGCGAACTTCGCGCCGATGGCGTACGGCACGCCGCACCCCATCGTCGCCAGGGTGCCCGACAGGGTGCCGCGCATCGTGCCGCGCATCCTGATGTGACGGGCGTACCAGTTGGTGCCCGACCCGGAGTCGGCCGTGATGATCGAGTCCTCCGGCAGCAGCGGCGACAGCTCCTCGAAGACGTGCTCGGGGTTGATCGGGTCCGCCTCGACCCGGCCGCGGGCCGCCATCACCTCCCACCACCGCTGCACGTTCGACTCCACGGTCTCGCGCCAGCCGCGGTCGGTCTTGCGGGTCAGCAGCGGCAGCAGCGCACGGAGCGTCCGTGCGGCGTCGCCGACGAGGTTGACCTCGAAGGGGTAGCGCAGGCCGACCATGGTGGGGTCGGCGTCGACCTGCACCGCGCGCACCGCGGGCCTGCCCTCCTCGAAACCCGGCAGGAACTGGGTGTACGGGAAGTTCGAGCCCACGACGAGCAGCGTGTCGCAGTCGGTCATCAGCTCGTAGGACGGACGCGTCCCGAGCAGCCCGATGGAGCCGGTCACCCACGGCAGCTCGTCGGAGAGCACGTCCTTGCCGAGCAGCGCCTTGGCGACTCCCGCCCCGAGCGCGTCGGCGACCTCGGTGACCTCTGCGACCGCGGCCCGGGCGCCCTGCCCGACGAGCATCGCGACCCTCTCCCCCGCGTTGAGCACCTCGGCCGCCCGCTGCAGGTCCGCGTCACCGGGCACCGGCAGGGCGAAGGTCTGGTCGAGGCTGGAGGGCACCATCTTGAAGGCGTGCTGCGGCGGTGCGTACTCGAGCTCCTGCACGTCGCTCGGGATGATGACGGCGGTCACGGTGCGCCGGGAGGCGGCGATGCGGATCGCGCGGTCGAGGACGTTGGGCAGCTGCTCGGGCACCGTCACCATCTGGCAGTACTCGTTGGCGACGTCCTTGAAGAGGCTGAGCAGGTCGACCTCCTGCTGGTAGCTGCCGCCCATGGCCGAACGGGCCGTCTGGCCGACGATCGCGACGACCGGGACGTGGTCGAGCTTGGCGTCGTAGAGGCCGTTGAGCAGGTGGATGGCGCCCGGGCCGCTCGTGGCCGTGCAGACGCCGACGCGTCCGCTCATCTTGGCGTAGCCGACGGCCTCGAAGGCGGCCATCTCCTCGTGCCGCGCCTGGATGAAGCGGGGCTGGTCCTCGGCGCGCTCCCACGAGGCGAGCAGGCCGTTGATGCCGTCACCGGCGTAGCCGAACACCTGCTCGACGCCCCACTCGCGCAGTCGCTCGAGGACGTGGTCACCGACGGTCATGGTCGTCATCTCAGTTCTCCTCGGATCGGGGATGGTCGTGCCGGTCGGGGTGCGCGCCGTCGTGCGGTCGGCGGTCGTCCAGGCCGCGGGCGAGCAGCTCGGCGAGGTGCACGGCGTGGCGCCCGGTCTCCTGCTCCACCTGGGTGCGGCAGGAGAAACCGTCGGCGAGCACCACCGTCGACGCGTCCGCGTCCCGTACCCGCGGCAGGAGCACCCGCTCGCCCGCCCCGACGGACACCTCGTAGTGCCCGCGCTCGAAGCCGAAGTTGCCGGCGAGGCCGCAGCAGCCGGAGCCGAGCCGGTCGGCACGGACCCCGGCGGCCTCGAGCAGCTCGTCGTCGGGCGTCGTTCCCATGATGGCGTGCTGGTGGCAGTGCGTCTGGACGATGGCCTCGACGTCGACCCGCGGCGGCGTCCAGTCCGGTGCGCGGGTGCGCAGGAGCTCGGCGAGCGTCATCGTCTGGTGCGCCAGGCGTCGGACGTCCTCGTCGCCGGTGAGCAGCTCCGGGCCGTCGGACCGGAGCACCGCGGTGCACGACGGCTCGAGGCCGACGACCGGGGTCCCGGCGCGCAGCTCGTCGCGCAGCACCGACACGGTGTGCCGCAGCATGCGCTTGGCCGTGCGCAGCTGCCCGGTCGAGATCCACGTCAGACCGCAGCAGACCGGTTCGGGTGGGAGCGCGACCGTGAAGCCGGCGTCCTCGAGCACCTGGACCGCCGAGCCCAGGACGTCGGGGTGGAAGTAGTTGGAGAAGGTGTCCGGCCAGAGGACGACGCGGCCCCGGCCGCCCGCGCGACCCGGTGCGTCGCCGGTCGGGCTCGGGCCCAGCATCCGCGACCGCCCCGGCTCGGACGCCGTGAACGGCTCCTCGGCGAAGGCCGGCAGACGGCGTTCGGGCGCGATGCCACCGAGGCGCTTGAGCACCGGCGCGGTGAGGCGGGACTGCGTCAACCGGTTCACCGCGCGCGGGGCACGTGCCGCCGCCCTCGCCGTCAGCGGGAGCCAGCCCATCGAGTAGTGCGCCGCGGGTCGGACGCGGTGCCGGTAGTGGTGGGAGAGGAACTCCACCTTGTACGTCGCCATGTCGACGCCGACCGGGCAGTCGGACTTGCAGCCCTTGCACGCCAGGCAGAGGTCGAGCGCGTCGCGCACCTCCGTGGACCGCCAGCCGTCGGTGATCGCGTCGCCGCGCATCATCTCGAAGAGCAGCCGGGACCGGCCGCGCGTCGAGTGCACCTCGTCGCGGGTCACCATGTACGACGGGCACATGACCTGGTTCTCGCTCGAGGAGCTGCGGCAGCTGCCGATGCCGGCGCACCGCAGGACGGCCCGGGAGAAACGGCCGTCGTCGTGCGGGAAGCCGAACTCGGTGCGCGGCTCCGGGTGCGCGTAGTCGGTGCCGAGCCGCAGGTGGGTGTCGCGCGGGTTCGGGCGCACGACCTTGCCCGGGTTCATCCGGTTGTCCGGGTCGAACAGGTCCTTGACCTCCTCGAAGAGACCGACGACCTCGTCGCCGAACATGATCCGCAGCAGGTCGCCGCGCGCCTGTCCGTCACCGTGCTCGCCGGACAGCGACCCGCCGTACCGCACCACGAGCCTCGCTGCCCGAGAGGTGAACTCGTGGTAGTTCGCGATTCCGTCGGCCGTGCGCAGCTCGAACGGGATGCTGCAGTGGACGCAGCCCTGGCCGAAGTGTCCGTAGATCGACGTCTCGTCCTCGCGGTAGCCGTACTCGTCGAAGAGCCGGCGCAGGTCGCGAAGGTAGTCCCCGAGCCGGTCGGGCGGCACGGCCGAGTCCTCCCAACCGGGCCACGTGTCGTGCCGTGCCGACGGGTGGGCGGTGGCGCCGAGCCCCGCCTCGCGGACCCGGACCAGCTCCTCGATGTGGCTCGAGTCGTCGTAGAAGCGGGTCGTCGGGGGGTGCTCGTTGCGCTCGACGTCGTGCACGAGCCCCTTGGCGCGCTCGTCCGCCTCCTGCCTGGTGTCGGCCGCGAACTGGACGACGAGCCAGCCGCGGCCCCTGGGCAGGTCGTCGACGGCGTCACCGGCCAGGGCCGTCTCGCGCTCGAGGTTGATGAGCACGTCGTCGAGCCCCTCGAGCAGCCAGGGCTCGTGCGCGACGACCTGCGGGACGGCGTCTCCGGCGTCGGCGATGTCGGGGAACCCGAGGACGACCATCGCCGTGGCCTTGGGCACCTCGACGAGCACGAGCTCCGCGCGCAGCACGGTGACGAGGGTGCCCTCGGAGCCGACGAGCGCCCTGGCGAGGTCGAAGTGGTCCTCGGGCAGCAGGGAGTCGAGGTTGTAGCCCGAGACCCGGCGCGGGATCTTCGGGTAGCGGGTGCGCAGGAGCTCCAGGTTCTCGTCGCGCAGGCCGCGCAGCGCCCGGTGGATCTCGCCGCGCCGGCCGCCGGCGTCGAGGGCTGCGGCGTACTCCTCCTCGCTCGTCGGCCCCACCCACATCCGCTCACCGTCGTACGTGAGCACCTCGAGCCGGGCGACGTTGTCGACGGTCTTGCCGTAGGCCTGCGCCGTCGAGCCGCACGAGTTGTTGCCGATCATCCCGCCGATGGTGCAGGTGCGGTGCGTCGACGGCTTGGGCCCGAACATCAGGCCGTACCGCGAGAGCTCGCGGTTGAGGTCGTCGAGCGCGATGCCCGGCTGGACGACGCAGCGGCGTCGGGCGACGTCGACCGACTCCACCCGGGTGCAGTGGCGCGACCAGTCGAGGACCACGCCCGGCCCGGTGGTCTGGCCCGCCAGGCTGGTCCCACCGCCGCGGGAGACGATCGATGCGTCGTGCTCCCGGCAGACCGCCACGGCCGCCTCCGCGTCGTCGGGGTCGAGCGGGTTGACGACCACCGTGGGGACGTACCGGTAGTTGGAGGAGTCGACGGCGTAGGCTCCCCGGCTCGCCAGGTCGGGGCGGACCTCGCCGCGCACTCGGGAGCGCAGAGCCGTGACGAGCCGGGCCTCGGACGTCGGGGCCGGCGCAAGGTTCTCCGTCAGGGTCATCGCGATCTCCTCTCCTTCCGGGCGCGCCTCTCAGGTGCCGCTGCCCGTGTCGGTGTCGGGCTCGCCGCCGAGACGCTGGGCGCACTCGAGCAGGAGGGCGTGGACGAAGCCCTGGGGCAGGTTGCCGCGCAGCTGCTGCTGCTCGACGTCGAACTCCTCGGCGAACAGTCCCGCCGGCCCGGCGGCGGCGCGCTGGCGCTCGAACCACCGGAAGGCCTCGACGTCGTGGCCCGCACCCCAGTGGGCGAGGCTCATCGCGAAGCCGCAGAGGAGGAAGGCACCCTCGGCCTGCCCGAGGGGCCGGTCGTCGGGCCGGTTGCGGTAGAGGTAGCCGTCGGCGGACAGGTCCTTCTCGAGGGCGGCGATCGTCGCGAGGGTGCGGGGGTCCTGCGGCGACAGGGCGCCGCGGACGCCGGGAAGCAGCAACGACGCGTCGAGCTCGTGCCGCCCGGCTCGGCGCTGCCACACGCCCTCGGGCGAGAGGCACCGTCGGCTCGTCTCGGCGAGGATCACGTCGGCGAGGTGGTCGGCCCGGTCGGCGACCGGGCCGGACAGCTGCTCCGCGGTGCGGCGCAGGCCGCCGACGCAGGCCAGCCGGGAGTGGGTCCACCAGTCGGGGTCGAGCTCCCAGATCCCGGCGTCCGGCTCCTGCCAGCGGCGGGCGATGACGTCGACGAGCAGGTCGGCGGCGCGCGCGTCGTCGGCCGTCAGGAGGTCGTGGCGCGCGGCCGCGGCGTAGAGCTGGAGGATCTCACCGGGCGTGTCGAGCTGGAACTGTCCGCGCACCCAGTTGCCCACGACGTCGGCACCCCCCGGATACGCCGGCAGGTCCAGCGTGCTCTCGTGCGGGGGCAGGGCCCCGGTCACCGAGTACGCCGGCGCGAGGTCACCACCGTGCTCGAGGACGCGGGCCGTGGTGACGTCGACGAACTCCGACAGCAGCGGGAACGGCTCGCGCACCGAGACGGCGAGGCCGGCGTAGGCCTGGTCGCGCAGCCAGACGTAGCGGTAGTCGTAGTTGCGTCCGGCCTCCGCGCGCTCGGGCAGCCCGAGCGTCGGCGCGGCGACCATCCCGCCGCCCGGAGCCGTGAGGCCGCGCAGGACCGCGTACGCCACGCGGGCGTCACGCCGGCCGACGACGTCCTCGAAGTCGGGCACCTGCTCGTGCCACCACTGTTCGGTCAGGCGCCAGGCGGCATCGGGGTCCACGGGGTCACCGAGCGGGTGGTCCGACACCTCGAGGACGAGGTCGCGGTGCGCGCCCCGGCCGAGGTAGAGCTCGGCCCGCAGGACGCCGTCGGCGTCGACGGTCGCCTCGGGCACGCCGCTCCACCGGGCCCGCACGTCTCCGGCGTCGAGGAGCCAGTGACCGGCCTCGTCGCGTCGCACGTCCGCGGCTCTGCGCCCGAAGTCCGGGCGCAGGTCGAGGGAGACGGCGACGCGCGCCCCGTCGTCGTCCGGCATCTCGACCCGTCGCAGCAGCACCGCGCGATGCGGGTCGGCCGGGACGGCGAGGGCCTCCCGACACTCGACCGTCGCGGTGTTCGTCACCCAGTGGCTGCGCCAGACGAGGCTGCCGGGCTCGTACGCGCCGCCCCACACGTACGGGTCGACCGGGGTGACCGTGTAGCCGCCCCGGCCCCCGATGAGGGTGGCGAAGGCCGCCGGCGAGTCCCAGCGCGGTACGCACAGCCACGCGACGTCACCGCGTGGCCCGATGAGGGCGCCCCGGTGGCCGTCCGCCACGAAGGAGTAGTCGCGCAGGACGTGGAACGGCTGGCCCGTCGAGGTGCTCGTCGCCGCCGAGGTGGAGGCCGCTCGATCCGTCATGTCCGTTCCCGGCGGATGCCGGTGAGCACGGCTGCCGCCAGTGCCACGGCGGTGGAGGTGAGGGCGGGGCGCGCGTAGCGGGGTCGCCAGCCGGCGAGGGCGACCATCGACAGACCGTGGGTCAGGTCGGTGGCGACGGCAGGGCCACGCACCGCTCCCGGTGCGGCCACCAGCGCGAGCCCCTGGACGACGTGCCGCAAGCCGAGGAGCTGGGTCACCAGCTGCTCGTCCGCGTCGCAGGCGCGACCCAGCATCCGTTGCCAGACCGTCTCAGGGTAGGTGAACAACGTTGCACCCCAAACGATCCCGGTGACCCCGGCCAGTCGGGCCCGGCGCCGTGAGCTCATCGCCGTCGCCCCGCCAGCGCCGCCGCGAGGCCCGCCGCCGCGACGCCGGCGACACCTGCCAGCTGCGGGTACCGGTGCGCCAGCCACTGCTGCCTGCTCGTCGACTTCGACCGGCTGTCGAAGGCCCCGTGCGCACCGAAGTCGCGGCCGCCGTCACCGTCCGCGGGCTCCCAGAGGTTGGCGGGCTGGTCCTCGGGACGGGGCTCGCTCGTCTGCTGCGAGTCGAAGCCGGTGCGGGCGAGGTACCGGTCGAGCAGCCCCGGGGCCACGGCGTTGGCCAGGAGCGTCGCGGCCGTCGTGGCCCCGACCCAGTACTCCCGTCGGCGCGGGTGCTCGGACGCGTAGACGATCGCCCGTGCCGCGACCTCGGGCTGGTAGATGGGCGGCACCGGCTGCGCCTTGCGGGGCAGGCGCGACAGGACCCACGAGAACTGCGGCGTGTTGAGGGCCGGCATCTGGACCATCGTCACGTGGACGTTGCTCTTCTCGTGGAGCAGCTCGACCCGCAGCGCCTCGTGGAAGCCCTGGATCGCGTGCTTGGCGCCGCAGTAGGCGGTCTGGAGCGGGATGCCCCGGTAGGCGAGCGCCGACCCGACCTGCACGATGGTGCCGGCGTCTCGCTCGCGCATCCGCTTGAGCACCGCACGCGTCGCGTACACGTACCCGAGGTAGCTGACCTCGGTGACCCGCCTGAACTCCTCGGGCGCGATGTCCTCGAAGCGCGCGAACACCGACGTGAAGGCGTCGTTGACCCAGACGGAGATCGGCCCGAGCTCGCGCTCGATCCGGGCGACCGCGGCCTCCACGGCGTCGGCGTCGGCGACGTCGACCGGCACGACGAGGGCCCGCCGCCCGTGCGCCCGGACCTCCTCGGCCGCCGCCTCGAGCCCTCGGGTCCCGCGGGCGATGAGCGCGACATCGCTTCCGCGGCGGGCGAACTCGCGGGCGGTGGCCCGGCCGATGCCCCCGCTGGCGCCGGTGATGGCGACGACGTGGTCCATGCGTCCTCCTCGATCGCTCTCTTACGTGTATAACTGCAACAGTTGCAGCAATGCAAGAGTCGCCTACGCTGTTCACGTGGCGACGACACCGGATTCGTACCCTCAGCCGCGCACCTCGGACGTCGAGTCCCTGCTGCGGGCCTCGCGCGTCGTCACGGCCGTCGTCACCAGCTCGCTCCCCGAAGCCGGCGAGGGGTCCCTGACGCTCCCCCAGCTGCGCGGTCTCGTCCTGGTCGCGAGCGGACGCGCCACGTCGACGACCGAGCTCGCCGCAGCCCTCGAGGTCCACGCGTCGTCGGCAAGCCGCCTCGTCGACCGCCTCGTGGCGGCGGGGCTCGTGCGTCGCGCCCCGAGCCCGCGGGACCGCAGGCAGGTGGTGCTCGCGACGACCGCCGCCGGCCGGCGCACCCTCGATGCGGTCATGGAGCACCGCAGGCAGCGCTTCCGCGCACTGCTCGCGCGGCTGGACGAGCCGACGCGTCGGTCACTGTCCGCCGCCCTCGACGCGCTCTCGGACGCTGCCGGCGAGCCCGAGGGCGTGCCGCACCTGCCCTGACCCGATACGTGGGTCGTCCCTCGGCGATAGCCCGGTCCGCCTCGTGGGTACGAGGCTGCCGTCCGCCCCGGCGGCGCCGTGGAGGGAGCCGGCGGGGCGGACGATCCCAGGACCGGCTCCAGGCCGGTTCGCCGGTGCCGCCCGCCGCGCCCTCGCGGGTCGCCTGGGACGACGGGCTCAGTCCAGATCGGGCAGCGTCCCGGTCCGGACGACCTCCGCAGCCAGGTCCCGCACCTTGACGTTGCGGTTCTGCGAGGCGCGGCTGAGCGCCGCGAACGCCTCGTCGGCCGTCAGGACGAACCGGCTCATGAGGATGCCGCAGGCCTGGCCGATGCGTTCCCGGCTCGCCACGGCGACGGTGAGGTCCGCGACGAGCCGGTGCTGCTCCACCACGAGGGCGGCCTGTGCGGCCAGGGCCTCCGCGAGCTCGAGCATCGACAGGTCGACCTCCGTGTCGACCGTCGTGCACACGCTCAGCGCGCCGACGGCCTGACCACCCTGCAGCAGCGGCACGGCCAGCTGGGTGCGGACCCCGAGCACCGTCGCGGCCGCGAGGACCTCGGGGAAGCGGTCGGCGCGATCGGCAGCGGCGACGATGACGGGCAGACCGGTGCGCACCGCCTCGTACAGCGCGCCCCCGTGGACGCTCAGCTGCTCCCGAGCCATCCTCGAGGCGAGCCGGCTCGACGCGGCCAGCGGTTGGTCCTGGTCGAGGTGCAGGTGGGCGACGGCGACGTGCCGGAACCTGGGCTCGACCGCGGCGACGGCGGCGAGCAGCGTCTGCAGCGTGTCCGACGGCCCCGACGGTGCGCTCGGGACCTCGACCGGGTTCGTGAAGGGAGCGACGCGGGCGCTCGGCGGGATCGGGCGCGTGACGGACATGGAACCTCCAGCACGTTTCGCCGGCGGGAGACCCTCACTGTCGAAGGTGGGGGCCCGGTGGCGACCCCCACCACACGAGCCGACCTGACCGGTTGTCGTATCCCAAGGTACAACGCGGCTCCGTCCGCCGAGTCTTTGGGAACCTGCGGGTTTCACCTCGGCGTCGGCGGCCGGCGCCGGGGGCGTAACGACGCCGGTGGCGGCGCCGATGTAAGGGTCGGCGTGGTGGTGGTCGGTCCCCCGAGCGACTGCCACCACGCTCCTTCCTCGCGGCGCCGAGAGCAGGCGCCGAGCCCAGGGTGCACCGGCTACTCGGGCGCCTCGCCGGTGGCACCGTCGATCAGCTCCCGTGCGATGTCCAGGTGGCCGGCGTGCCGCGCATACTCCTGGATGAGGTGCAGCAGGATCCACTGCAGCTGTGGGGCCGAGGAGGCGTCGGTGAACCGACCTCCGACCCGCGCGGGCTCGGCCAGGTCATGGGCCTCGACGACGGCTCGGGTGCGGCGCCCGGCCGCCGCGAGCAGGGCGGTGAGCCGGTCGGCCGGCAGGTCGGGTGACACCCATCCGGTCCCTTCGCTGTCGGCCCAGGGGTCCGTGAGCTCTTCGGCCATGAATCCCCAACGGATCCAACGCCGCTCGACGTTGGCGAGGTGGTTGACCAGTCCAGCGGGCGTCCAGCCGGACGGCACCGTCGCCCGCTGGAGGTCATCAGGCGCCAGCCCGTCAAGCTTGCTGGCGATCACGGCCCGGTAGTAGTCCAGGTACTGCAGTAGCAGGGCGCGCAGGTCGGGTGTCGAGGACGGTTCGGGAAACGCTGAGGTCGGCATGACCGGCATCCTCCCGGTAGGACGCGTCCCGCGCACGAGGTGGGGCATGCGGGTCCGGGGGCCCACCTCAGCGGCGTCGGTCCTCAGCGGCGTCGGTCCTCAGCGGCGTCGGGCAAGGAGCACGTACGTGCCGCGCGCCACGGTCACCGTGCCGCCGTGTCGCCCGATGACGTCGGCGAGGGCGGAGGTCAGGCGCCCCAGGTGTTCCGGTCCGAGGCGTCGATGGTCGCCGAAGGTACCGACCAGACCTGCCCACTGGGCGCCTGTCAGGCGCCGGTGCCACCGGTAGGTCCGCGGGCGCGAGACCGTGAAGTCACCGTGCACGGCGAACGGGTCCGGGGCGTCGGCGGCGGTGCTCGGGTCGCGCCCGATGACGGTGAGCCCGGGGGCGATGTCGGCGTAGACGGCCTCGAGCTCCGCGAGCACGTCCGCCGGCACGGCGTGGTAGTTCCAGAACCTGGCGATCCGGCCGCCCGGCTCGAGCAGCCGGGCAGCCTTGTCGGGACCTGTGGCGGGATCCACCCAGTGCCAGGCGTGCCCACAGGTGATGAGCTCGAAGCGGCGCCCGGCGTCGTCCCAGCTCTCGAACCGGTCGACCTCGACGTCGACACCGTGCGCCCGGGCCACGGCAGCCATCCGCGGGTCGGGGTCGACGCCGAGCGTCGCGACCCCACGACGTGCCAGCTCGACGGCCACCTTGCCGGTCCCGCAGCCGACGTCCAGGGCGGAGCGGACGGGGTGGGCGAGCAGGTCGTCGAACAGTGCCGCAGGGTAGCCCGGGCGAAACCGGTCGTACGCCTCGGCGCCCGACCCGAAGGACTCCGCCCGTTCGCGATCCGGCTGCAGATGCTCCAGTGGCACGAGGCAAGTATGAGCCGGCCCGCCCCCCAGCCGCCCTTCCGGCCCGGAGTCGGTGCCGGCGTGCCACCGCGGGACGTGCGGCCGCTCGAGCAGGTGGTCACCCGGCGAGGTGGCCCCACCGCGGGGAGAGCTCGCGCCAGGGTGCGGTCTCGACGACGCGACCCCCGTCGAGCACGACGACGCGGTCGGCCTGCGCCAGCGCGGCTGCCTTGCTCGTGGCGCCGATGACGGTCGCCCCGCCCGAGCGAAGCGCGGCCCACAGCTCGATCTCGGTGGCCGCATCGAGCGCCGAGGACACGTCGTCGGCCAGCAGCAGGTCGGCCTCGCAGGCGAGCGCGCGGGCCAGGGCGAGCCGCTGGACCTGCCCGCCGGAGAGCCGGACCCCACGGTGGCCGACCAGCGCGTCGGGTCCGCCCGCCTCGGCGACGTCGCGCTCCATCCGGGCGGTGGCCAGGGCCGGCTCGACCTGCCGGCCCGCGTGGTCCAGGGCGACGTTGCCGGTGAAGGTGCCCGACAGCACGCGCGGCACCTGGGCGATGTGGGAGACGCGACCCGGCCGGAGCTCGACCTCGGGCTCCGTCAGCGCCCGGCCGTTCCACAGCACCTGACCGGTGTGGTGCGTCAGCCCGGCCAGCGAGGAGAGCAGGCTGGACTTGCCGGAGCCGACCTGGCCGAGCAGGAGCACGAGCTCCCCCGCGTGGACCGTCAGGTCGACGTCCTGGACACCGATGGTGCCGTCGTCGTGGACGGCCGTCAGGCCGCGGAGGCTGAGGGTTCGCAGGGGTTCCCGAGCGCCGGCCTGCGGGTCGTCGGCGGTGCCGTGGACGAGGTCCATGCCCGGCGGCACCTCCATGAGGTCACCGCCGCCCGCGAGCCGGCTCGTGGCGTTCATCCACGCCCGCACGCCCGGCGCCTCGGTGACGACCGAGCCGGCGACACGGCCGAACCAGTCGAAGCCGCTGACCGCGTTTGCGACGAGCAGGGTGATGGCGAGCGGCCACGTGCCGTGGAGGAAGCCGGCCCAGGCGGCCACGACGCCGCACTGGACCATGACGATCGGCACGCCGTCGAGCAGGGCCTGGACACGGTGTTCGCGCACGGCCGCGTCCACCCGGCCGCCGTCCACGCGACGCAGGTGCGCGTGGACCTGTGGGGTCGCGGCGGCGAGCTTGACCGTGCGGATCGACTCGAGGGCCGACACCAGCGACCGCCCGAAGCTGGCCCGCGCCGTCGAGGCAGCCGCGGCCGAGCGCCCCGCCACCGGCCGTCCGAGCGTGGAGGCCAGCGCCGAGGTCACCATCACGACGAGCAGGACCGCGCCCGCGAGCCAGGTGCCCGCGATGAGGGCCGTCATCGAGGCGACGACGAGGCCGTTGACGAAGTCGACCCACCGGTCGGTGTAGCGCGCCAGGCGGTCGGCGTCCATCGTGCGGGCCACGACCTCGCCGGGCGGGGTGCGGACCAGGCGTCGTTGTGCGGTCTGTCCGGCCAGCACCGCGGCGCGGACCCGCAGGCGCACCTCCACCCACCAGTGGGGGTAGGTGCGGAAGGCCTGGGACAGGACGATCGGACCGGTCACGAGCGAGACGACGAGGGCCGCGGTGAGCGGTCCGGGGTTCTGCCCGGCCTCCAGGTCGGTCACGACGAGGCCCCAGATCCAGCCGGTGACGGCGCCGAACGCGCCCGTCAGCGAGGCCAGCAGGAACAGCGCGGCGCCGAGCAGGCCCCACTGCGGCTGGATGCGGACGGTGTGGAACACCTGGCGCGCCAGGCTCGGGGTGGGCGCGAGGACCGGGGGCGGCGGCGGGGTGGTGCTGCGGCGCACCGAGCCGATCGCGGCGTCCTCGTGGTGGTGCTGCTCCACGGCCACCTCGTGGGCCGCTGCCTCGAGCAACCGGCGGAACGGACCGTCGACGGCGGCCAGCCGGCCGCGCGGACCCTGCTGCACGACGCGACCGGACTCGAGCACGGCCACCTGCTCGGCGCGCTCGGTCGTCGAGAGGCGGTGGGCGACGAGGATGCCGGTACGCCCGGAGATGAGCCGGTCGGCGGCCCGGACCACCCGCGCCTCGGTGACGGGATCCATCCGGGCGGTGGCCTCGTCGAGCACGACGACACGCACGTCGCGCACGAGCAGCCGGGCGAACGCGACCAGCTGCTCCTCCCCCGCCGAGAGGGTGGTGCCGCCCGGACCGAGCATCGTGTCGAGCCCGTCGGGCAGGCCGGCCACCCACTCGGTGAGACCGAGCTCGGCGACCGCGGCCTCGACCCGCGCTCGCGGAACGGCGCCGAAGAGCGTCATGTTCTCGGCGAGGGTTCCGGCGAGCACCTCGGTGCGCTGGGTGACCACGCCGACCGCCGCCCGCAGCTGTTGCAGGTCGAGGTCGCGCACGTCGGTACCACCGAGCAGCACGGTGCCCGGCGGCGGCTCGACCGCCCGGGACAGGAGCGAGGCCAGCGTGGACTTGCCGGAGCCGGTGCGTCCGACGAGGGCGCAGGTGTGGCCGGCGGGAACGACGAGGTTGACCTCGCGCAGTGCGAAGGTGCCTGTGCCGTAGGTGAACTCGAGGTCGCGGAACTCGACGTCGAGGGGCCCGTCGCGCAGCGGCAGCCCACCGGTCGGCTCGGCCGGGGAGTCGAGCATGGCCCGCAGCCGAAGGACCGCACCGAAGCCCTCCTGCAGGTCCGGCAGGTGGCGTGCCAGCATGTCGACGCCGCCGACGAACATCGTCGTGACGAGGAAGAGGGTGACCAGCCGCGCGGTCGACAGGTCGCCGGCGAGCACCAGGGCGGCGCCGACGACGGCGACGGCGGCCAGCGCGCCGTGCAGGAGCCCTCCGCTGCGTCGCGTGATCCGGGCCTCGACCTCGAGCACCCGGTCCAGCGCCGCGTGGACGCGGGCGGCCATCCGGGCGTTGCGGCGCAGCACGTGCGCCTGGCCGAGCGCCGTGCGCAGGTCGTCGCGGGCGGCGACGCCCTCCTCGGTGGACGCCGCGTGGTCGGTCCACGCGGCTTCCTCGACGACCTTGCGCTCGGCGACCTGCGGCAGGAGTCTGCGGACCACCCAGTAGGTCGCGAACCCGGTCAGCGGGAAGAGGACGGCGGCGGGCCACCACGCGAGGCTCGCGACCACCCACAGCGGCCCCGACGCGAGGAGCGTGCGCACGGCCTGCCACACGCCCCAGCGCATCAGCTGGCCGACCTCCCACGTGTCGTCGTCGATGCGGTCGAGCACCTCCCCGACGGCCTGCTCGGACAGCTCGGACAGCGGCTGGGCCATCGCGGCGTCGAGCAGGTCGGCCCGCAGCCGGCCCTCCGCCCGGTCGCAGACCGTCGCCCAGATCATCTTGGCGACCGTGTCGATGACGGCACCGCCGACGACGCACAGGGCGAGCAGCATCACCAGCGTCGAGGTGGCGTGCTCGGCGAGCCGGCCGGCGACCATCGAGCCGAGGGACGCCGCGACGGCACCGAGCAACGACATCGAGAAGCACACGACCGTGAGCGGGCGACGGATCCGGCGCCAGTCGACGGGGACGCGGTCCGCGGGCACGCCGGAGCGGCGAGAGGACGCGCCCTGCCCCGTGCCACGCGCCTCGTCGTACCCCAGCCTCGTCATCGTCACAGTCACCAAACGCTACCGACGACCACCGACGGTCCGCCTCCGGTTTTCCGGGCCCCGGGGCCCCTGGTCGACCCGCGGAGCGGAGAACGGGTGAGGGCGGGCGCGGAGCGGGACCTGTACGGGCACGGGCACCTCGTCACCGATGACACCGGAGCCTTCGTCGACGTCGTCACGCAGGTGCTCGACGGCGAGGTGCACGCCCGCGTCGTGACCGAGGACGGCTCGATCGGCCACGGTGAGATCACCGCCGGCGACACCGTCGTCCCGGCCTTCGACCGCAGGCCGGAGTGGCCGGTGATGCCGGGCCTGCTGCGCGTGTTCGTCCCCGACGCCGACGTCGCCTTCGCCGGGGCTGCCGCTGCGCGTGCCTCGTGGTCACCGAGCTCGCCGACAGCGCCCTCGGGCAACATGGGGCCGCATCGAGGACCCGCTCGGCACCATCTCGTGGGTCGTCAGCCACGTCGAGGACGTCCCCGCGTGGACGCGGCACGCACCGGTCCGCTGAACCGGCGCTCGAGACCTGCCGGAGGCACCGGGCCACGGAGGTGGCGCCCGTAGGTCTCTTCATGGGTCACGCGCCTCGCCGGCGGGTATGCAGCCGGGGACAGGGAGCACCACGCGAGGAGGACACATGACCAACCCAGCTGGCACCTCCGGCAGCGGCGGCATTCCCGTCGCAGGCGCTGCGGCGGCATCCGGCGCCTTCGACGACCGCGGCGACGAGCAGCAGACCGACCAGGGCGTGCCCGTCGGCCGCGCGGACGTCGAGGCGGACCGTGAGCGCGCCGCCGGCGACGGCGATGCGGATGACGGCGAGGACGCAACCGACGGCCTGACGGGCGTCGCGGGCAGCACGGACGCCGAGACGGACGACGGGGTGCCCGTCGGCAGCGCGGACGCCGAGGAGGACCGACGCCGCGCGGCGGCAGCCGGTGACGAGCCCGACGACGCCCCATGAGCCCAAGGCTCCTGTAGGCCCGCCGGGGAACGGGCCGGCGTCAGCGGCTGCCCGTCACCGAATCGTGAGGCCGGTCGAGGGCCGACTTCACGCGAACCGCTGAGCCGGCACCCGACCTGCTGCCACGCTCTAGTCACCGCCGCGCGTGACCCCAGCCTGCGCGTCGAGGCCTCGGTCCCCCACGAGGCGGCTGAGGTCAGGCCGTCGCTCCAACCTTCCCTCGAGTGGCGGCCTGACTTCACGGCTCCGGCCCGGCCGCGCCAGCCGGCTTGCCCGGCAGGCCCCGCTCGGCCGCGTGCGCCGTTCCTTTCCGTGAGATGAATGTCCCGACTTCCGCCGAGGCCGCCAGAATGACTGTCGACAGACGACAGTCGGTAAGCGGAGGTGCGCAGCTCATGTCGAAGAACGGGCCCGTTGATGCGGCCGCTCTCCCCCCGGCGGCCGACAACCGCTGGTCGAGGAGCCTGTGGCTCGACGGGGTGGTCCAGGACCTGACCCCGCGACAGCAGCTGTCCGGTGACCACACCTGCGACGTCGCGATCGTCGGAGCGGGGTTCGCCGGCCTGTGGACGGCGTACTACCTCAAGAAGGCCGACCCGTCCCTGCGGGTCACGGTCGTCGAGGCCGAGATCGCGGGGTTCGGCGCTGCCGGTCGCAACGGCGGCTTCGTGTCCGCCGGGATCGCCGGCAGCGGCGCACGCTACGCCCGCGACCACGGGTGGGACAACGTCCTGCGGGCCGAGCGCGAGACCCAGCACGGGGTCGACGAGATCGGCCGCGTCGTGGCGGCCGAAGGCATCGACTGCGGCTACCGGAAGGAGGGGGCGCTGAACCTCGCGACGACCGATCCGCAGGTGCAGCGTCTGCGCGCCAGGGCCGAGGCGAAGCACCGCTTCGGGCTCGGGACCGAGGACTACCGGATGCTGACGCCCGAGGAGTGCGCCGAGCTCGTCCGGGGGGCGGAAGGCGTCCTCGCCGGGTCGTTCACGCCGCACTGCGCGCGCGTCGACCCCGCCCGGCTGGCCCGCGGACTGGCCGATGCCTGCGAGCGCCTCGGGGTGACGATCTACGAGCAGAGTGCAGCGGAACGCTTGGGCCCCAAGGTGGTCCAGTGCCGGAACGGACGAGTGCTGGCCGATGTCGTGGTTCGGGCCACGGAGTCCTACACGATCCGCGAGCGCGGACAGCGACGCAGGTTCCTGCCCCTCTACTCCCTGATGATCGCCACCGAACCCCTCCCCCAGCAGACCTGGGACGACCTCGGTTGGCGGGACGGTCTCGGGGTCTCGGACGTGAGGCACCTGTACTTCTACGCCCAGCGCACGGTCGACGGCCGGGTCGCCCTGGGCGGCCGAGGGGCGCCGTACCGGCTGACCAACCCCATCTCCCCCGAGAACGAGCGCGACGCCGGGGTCTTCCAGAGGCTCACCGAGACCCTGCGCGAGGCGTTCCCGGCGGTGTCGCAGGCTCGCATCACCCACCACTGGGGCGGGCCCCTGGCGGTCCCGCGCGACTGGTGCATGCGGACGACGTTCGACCGCACGACGGGACTCGGGTTCGTCGGTGCCTTCGGTGGCCACGGCGTCACGGCCGCCAACATCTCCGGCCGCACCATGCGCGACCTGATCCTGGGCGACAGCACGGACCTGACCACGCTGCCGTGGGTCGGGCACCACACCCGCAACTGGGAACCCGAGCCCATCCGGTTCATCGCCTCGAGGCTCATCGCCAAGACGCTCGACGCGTCCGACGCCTACGAGGAGCGGACCGGCAAGCCGGCGAAGCGGGCCCGGCTGGTCGCACCGTTCCTGCCACCGAGCTAGGCGAGCCGTCGGGCGCGTCCAGCTCGGTGGCCGACCGGCGGACCGGGCCCGGACGGCCGCTGCCTCGGCTCCGTCACCCAGGTGCGGTGCTGGGCTCGAGCCTGACGACGACGGACTTGGACGTGGGCGTGTTGCTGTGCTCGGCGACGGACGCGAGCGGCACCAGCGGGTTGGTCTCGGGGTAGTACGCCGCGGCGGACCCCCGCGGGGTGTCGTACTCGACGACCCGGAAGTTGCGGACGCGGCGGTCGACGTCGTCGCCGGCCCAGTGCGCCACGATGTCGACGTGGTCGCCCGCCCGCAACCCGTGGGCCTCGATGTCGCGACGGTTGAGCAGGACCACCTGACGCCCGCCCTCGATGCCGCGGTAGCGGTCGGACAGGCCGTAGATCGTGGTGTTGAACTGGTCGTGGCTGCGCATCGTCTGCAGCACGAGGTGGCCCGCCGGCACCTCGAGCAGGTCGAGGTCCGACGTCGTGAACTGGGCCCGGCCCGACGGGGTGTCGAACGCGCGCCGGTCGCGCGGCGGGTGCGGCAGCACGAAGCCGGTCCTGGTCAGGACCCGGGCCTCGTAGTCGTCGAAGCCCGGGACGACGCGCTCGATGTGCGCGCGGATCCGTCCGTAGTCAGCCCGCAACGCCGCCCAGTCGATGCTCGTGCCGTCGGCGTGGCTCGTCCCCGCGCCCAGGGTGGCCTCGGCCAGCCCGCAGACGATGGCCACCTCCGAGCGCAGCTGCTCGCCGGCGGGTGCCAGGCGGCCACGCGAGGCGTGGACCACCGACATCGAGTCCTCGACCGTCACGAACTGCGGCCCGCTCTCCCGGTCGTCGCGCTCGGTGCGCCCGAGCGTGGGCAGGATGAGGGCGGTCTCCCCGGTCACGAGGTGGGAGCGGTTGAGCTTGGTCGACACCTGCACGGTCAGCGCCGTACGCCGCAGCGCCTCCGCCGTGACGCCGGTGTCCGGCGCGGCGTGGAGGAAGTTGCCGCCGAGCCCGACGAAGACCCCGACCTTGCCGGCGAGCATGGCTTCGATCGTCTCCACGGTGTCGTAGCCGTGCCGCCGCGGCGGCTCGAACCCGAACTCGGCCGCCAGGGCGTCCAGGAAGGAGGCCGGCGGCTTCTCCCAGATGCCCATGGTTCGGTCGCCCTGCACGTTGGAGTGGCCCCGGACCGGGCACAGGCCCGCCCCCGGCTTGCCGATGTCGCCGCGGGCCAGCGCGAGGTTGACGACCTCCTTGATGGTGGCCACCGAGTTGCGGTGCTGGGTCAGGCCCATCGCCCAGCACCAGACCGTGGCGCCGGAGCTCGCGACCATCCTGGCCGCCTCGACGACCAGGTCGCGCTCGAGGCCGGTCGCCTGCCCGACCCGCTCCCAGTCGACGTCGGCCACGTGTTCCCGCCACGCGGCGAACCCGTCGGTGTGGGCGTCGACGAAGGCGTGGTCGATCGCATCCCACTCGACGAGCAGCGACCCGATCGCCTGGAAGAGTGCCTGGTCCCCGCCGAGACGGATCGGCAGGTGCAGGTCGGTCAGGTCGGTGCCGTGGCCCACGACGCCGCGGGCGTGCTGCGGGTTGCGGAAGTTGACCAGGCCCGCTTCGCGCAGCGGGTTGATGCTGATGATCCGCGCCCCGCGCCGCTTCGCGGTCTCGAGCGCCGAGAGCATCCGCGGATGGTTCGTGCCCGGGTTCTGCCCGGCCAGCACGATGAGCTCGGCCCGGTACAGGTCCTCGAGGCTGACGCTGCCCTTGCCGATGCCGATCGTGTCGATGAGCGCCACGCCGCTCGACTCGTGGCACATGTTCGAGCAGTCCGGGAGGTTGTTGGTCCCGAACGCGCGGACGAACAGCTGGTAGACGAACGCCGCCTCGTTCGAGGCGCGCCCGGACGTGTAGAACGCCGCCTCGTCCGGCGTCCCCAACCCGTTCAGGTGCGACGCGGCCAGCGTGAACGCCTCGTCCCACGCGATCGGCTCGTAGTGCGTGCCACCCGGACGGCGCACCATCGGGTGGGTCAGCCGCCCCTGCTTGCCCAGCCAGTGGTCCGGGCGCGCAGCCAGCTCGGCGATGCTGTGCCGAGCGAAGAACTCCGGCCCCACCCGGGCCGTCGTCGCCTCCTCGGCCACGGCCTTGGCGCCGTTCTCGCAGAACTCGGCGGTGTGGCGATGATCGGGATCCGGGTCGGGCCACGCGCAGGACATGCAGTCGAACCCGTCGACCTGGTTGAGGCGCAGCAGCGTCCGGGCGGCGCGCGAGGGTCCCATCTCCCCCAGGGCCCGGCCCATGGCCACCGCCACCGCCTCGACACCCGCCGCGTGTTCGCGTGGGGTCCGGACCCTCAGGCGAGACTCGTCGGGCGTCCCCAGCAACTCGTGCTCGGCCATGGCGTGTGATAGCTCCTCGGTCACGGGACGCGGACGCCCCTTCGGTTCGTTTCAGGGCCGGGCGGCCCGGCGGCCCACGCCTTCATGGCAGCCGATGTCCCCGGTCGTGCCGGCCGCACGCCAGGACATCGGCGTGCGACCGGCCACCGTCGGGTTCCGGGGGCCCGGTTCACGGGTCAGGGCGTGGGGCGCTGCCTCGGGACGATCATGACCGGGACCGGTGCGTGCCGCAGGATCTTCGCGGCCGCCGAACCGAGGAAGACCTGCGCCATCGGGCCGGCCGCCCCGGATCCGAGCACGAGCAGGTCACCGCGCCTCCACGGGATGTTCTCCACTGCTTCGCGCCACTCGGTGCCGATCCCGGTCACCACGTCCACGTTCGAGACAGGGTCGTGCACCTCGCCCAGCTGCTTGACCGCCTCGTCCATGGTCCTGCGCCTCCATCGCTCGACGACCAGGTCCTCGGCAGACCGCTCGATCGAGCCGCCGAACATGGTGAACGGCCGCGACGTGAAGGATGCGATCCGCAGCCGCACCTTCCACCGGTCGGCCAGCCGGGCACTGGTCGCGATGAGGCCTCCGTCGTCCGGGGCGCCGCCGAAGGCCGCCGTCAGCCGCCCGATCGGAATGCGACCCGGTGGGTAGCCACGGGGGGCGATCGCGACCGGCACCTTCGAGGTGTGCACGAGACGCTCGGTCACACTACCCAGGTCGACCCTGCCGAGCAGACCCGCCGACGACGACCCGACCACCACGAGGTCGGCGTCGTGCTCGCCCACCAGCTCCATCAGACCGTTGGGTGTCGAGGTCGACGGGTGGACCTTCACGCAGATGTCGACGTCGCTGCACGCCTGCTCGACTACCCGCTCGAGGGACGCTGTCACCTGGGACACGAGGTGGCGCCGGTACTCGTCCTCGATCCGGTCGGCGCCCGCGCGCGGCCCCCGCTCCACGACCGCCGCGGCGACGATCTTCTGCCCGGTCGTCCGCGCCAGCTGAGCGGCCAGGTTGAGCGGAGCGCTGCCCTGCCTGCTCGAGCTGAACCCAGCGATGATCGTCATGCGACCGTCGCTCCGACGGGCACGGGAGCCGCCACGACATGGGTGACCGGCAGCTCGGGGTACTCCGCCCGCGCTCGGTCGACGACCTCGAAGCGGTGCCACACGGAGCTCTCGAGCGGCAGGGTCGCGATGACGATCTGGTCCGGACGGAAGGTGGCGACACCGTTCGCCAGTGCTCGCAGCGGCCGGTAGTCCCCCAGCGCGCCGTCGGCGTCCAGACCCTCCGAGCGAAGCGTCCCCAGGGTGTGGTCGAGCCGTGCCGTGGCGGCCTCGCGGGTCGCCTGCATCACGTCCAGCGGGCCGTGCGTGGCCGCCACACCGGTCTCGACGGGGCTGGCGGGCACGACGACGTAGTAGCTGGCGTCGTGCTCGGCGCCGATGCCGCGCAGCTCGTCGAGCAGCTCGGTGGAGTTGGCCGTCTCGTTGGCCAGCACGAGGACCCGGTGCGGAGCCACCGTCCGAGCAGGTGCCTCGGCCACGGGACGACGGGCGATGAACCACCGGTTCGCGAAGAAGAACGCGATGACGACGGCCCACGACAGCAGGCTGAGGATCAGCTGCGACCGGGAGTCCTCCTTGATGCCCATCTGCGCCAGGATCGCGGCGATCGCCAGGACCGTCCCGATCGACAGGAACGGGAAGAGCCACATCTTCACCTTCAACGACTGGCTCCCTGAGCGGAACCGCAGCACCACCTGCGAGATGCCGATGAGGCAGTAGACGAACAGGATGATCGCGCCGCTGGAGTTCAACAGGAAGGCGAAGACCGTGTCGGGCGAGACGGCGGCGGCGATGACGCACAGGAAGCCGACGACGGACGACGCCAGGATCGCCACGGCGGGCACCCCGCGGCTGGTCACGCTGACCAGCTGCAGCGGAGCCTCACGGCGCGCGGCGAGCACGAAGAGCATGCGGGAGGCGGTGTACATCCCGGAGTTCAGACAGCTCAGCACCGCCGTGAGCACGACCGCGTTCATGATGTGGTCGGCGTAGGGAATCCCCATCTGGGTGAACGCGGCGACGAACGGCGAAGCGGCCACCGTCTTGTCGTTCCACGGCAGGATGACGGTCAGCAGGAAGATCGAGCCGATGAAGAAGACCGCGATGCGCATGATCACCGAGTTCGCGGCCTTGGCCACCGCCCTCTCAGGGTCCTTCGACTCGGCGGCGGCGATGGTGGCGACCTCGGCGCCGGTCATCGAGAAGATCACCGTCACGATCGCGGCGGTGACGCCGAGCGCGCCATGGGGCAGGAACCCCCCATGAGCCGTCAGGTTGGAGAAGTCCATCGACTTGCCGGGCCAGAATCCGAACGCGTACGCCGCACCGAGAGCCAGGAAGATGATGATGGCCGCCACCTTGATGCCGGCGAACCAGAACTCGAACTCCCCGAAGGAGGACACCGAGAACAGGTTCGTGGCGGTCATCGCGCTGAGCAGGATCAGCGAGACCAGCCACAGCGGGGCGTTCGGCACCCAGTACTGGACGATCTTCGCGCCCGCGATCGCCTCGAACCCGACGATGATCACCCAGAAGTACCAGTACAGCCATCCGACCGAGAACCCGGCCCAACCGCCGAGGGCGTTGCGCGCGTAGTCCGCGAACGAGCCTGTCGAAGGGTTCGCGACCGCCATCTCGGCCAGCATGCGCATGACCATGATGACCACGAAGCCGCACAGGGCGTACGCGATGAACGATCCGGGCCCCGTGCTGCCGATGACCACGCCCGAGCCGACGAACAGGCCCGCTCCGATCACGCCGCCGATGGCGATCATCCTCAGCTGACGGTCGCTGAGACCCTTTTGTAACGTCGTTGAAGCCATGCCGTTTCCTTTCAGACGTGAACCGGGAGGTGCTCACCGTTCTGTGGGGTTGCTGTGCTCGAACGTCATCGCGGCAGCATCGGCGCAGGACCCTTCGTCGGGTCCGGCACGCCGATCACGGGCCTCCGAGGGTCTCGGCCATCTCCACGACGTTGGTGAGCAGCATCGCTCGCGTCATGGGCCCGACCCCCCCGGTTGCTCCGCTGACCTTGCCTGCCACGCTGTCCACGGCCGGATGCACGTCGCCCAAGATGCCTTCGATGGTGCGGGTGATGCCGACGGACAGCACCGTCGCACCTGGCCTGACCCAGTCCGGCTGCACGAGGTGTGCCACGCCTGCGGCCGCGACGACGACGTCGGCGACGCGCGTGTGCGCCGCGACGTCGACGGTCGCCTCGTGGCACAGCGTCACCGTCGCATGCTCACTGCGCCGCGTCAGCATCAGTCCCAGCGGACGGCCGACGGTCAGGCCGCAGCCGATGACGCAGAAGCGTGCCCCGGTGATGGGGACGTCATGGTGTCGCAGCAGCTCGATGATCCCCCTCGGCGTGCACGGCAGCGGGGCCGGCATGCCGAGGACCAACCGCCCGAGGTTGACCGGATGGAGGCCGTCGGCGTCCTTGTCCGGGTCGATGAGCTCGAGCACGCGGTGGGTGTCGATGTGCGCCGGCAGCGGCAGCTGGACGATGAACCCGGTACAGGCCGGGTCCGCGTTCAGCCGGAGGACGGCCGCCTCGATCTCCTCCTGGGAGGCGGTCTGCGGCAGCTCGACCCGGATGGAGTGCAGCCCGACCTCGCGGCAGTCCCGGTGCTTGCCGTTGACGTAGGAACGGCTCCCCGGGTCGTCTCCGACGAGGATCGTCCCCAGACCCGGCCGGATGTCCTGCAGCTGCAGCATGGAGACGCGCTCTGCCAGGTCGCGCTTGACCGTCTCGGCGATCCGCTTGCCGTCGATCAGTGTTGCGGTCGCCATGCCCGCTCCTTCCGTGAGCGCCGAGGCCGGCCGGGTGTCCGGGCGGGTGGGTGGAGGTGGAGCTGCACCGCTAGCCGGCGGTCGGGCCGACGGCGCCCGCGAGCTTGGCCTGGACCCACTCGTGGAACTCGCCGATGTGGTGCTCGCTGGGGACCAGGACTCCCCCGTCGGCGTAGACGCGCGAGCTCATCGCCGGCTGGCACCGCTCGCAGGCGTCGAAGTCCTGCTGGTTGACCCGGTGGAACAGCTCCACCGACGCGCTGACGTCCTTGCCGCTCTCGACCACACCGGGCAGGTAGAGCCAGTCGCACTCGACGATGGTGTGGTCGGCCGCCAGGGGGTACATCCGGTGGAAGATCACATGGTCGGGCACCAGGTTGATGAAGACCTGCGGCTTGACGGTGATCGCGTAGTAGCGACGGTCCTGGTCGTCGGAGACGCCCGGGATACGGTCCAGCCCCTCGGAGCCGTCGACGGTGAACCCCTTGATCTCCTCACCGAAGACGGCGCCGTGGCCCACGAAGTACTGGGCGGCGAACCCGTCGGCGAACTCGGGCAGAACCTCGGTGAGCTCGGGGTGGATCGTCGCGCAGTGGTAGCACTCCATGAAGTTCTCGATGATGAGCTTCCAGTTGGCCTTGACGTCGTAGACGATGCGGCGCCCGACGGCGAGGTTGGCGACGTCGTAGTGCTCGATCGACTCGAGGTCACCGAGGCGCTCGATGACGGCGTGGCGGACGGTCTCGTCGAACGAGGGGGGCTCCGGCGCCAGGCACACCCAGATGTAGCCGAGCCACTCCTGCACCGAGATGGTGCGCAGCCCGTACTCGACGCGGTCGATGTCAGGCATCTTCGTCAGGTTCGGCGCTGCGACGAGCTTGCCGTCGAAGTCGTACGTCCAGGCGTGGTAGGGGCACTGGAACGAGCGCTGGGCCTGGCCCGACTCCTCGGTGCACAGCTGGGCGCCGCGGTGGCGGCAGATGTTGAAGAAGGCCCGGGCCTCGCCCTTGCGGTTGCGGGTGATCAGCACGCTCTCGCGGCCGACCTGCACCGTCTTGAACGAGCCGGGCCCCGTCAGGTCGCTCGAGCGGGCGGCGCAGAACCACATCGCCTCGAAGATCCGCTCCTGCTCGGCGGCGAACACGGCCTCATCGGTGTACGTGTGACCGGGCAGGGTGGCGATGAGGCTGGGCGAGGTCTCGATGACGGACATAAGAGCTCCTGGACGACGGGCGGGGGTGGTGAGGTTTTTTATGACGCAACGTTAAGTGTGATACGCAACAGCGTGCTGGCAGACGCCGGCGCTGTCAAGGGTTGTCCGGCCTTCAGGCGGGAGCCGGAACGGTGGGGGCGCCGAGCATCCGGCGCCACCGGGTGAAGGGTCTGGTCTGGTTCAGGCCGAGGACCCCGACCGGCTCCTGGGCGCGTCGGTAGACCGCCAGGAAGCAGTGCTCGGCAGGGTCGCCCTCCTCGATGGTCACGCTGTCGGCGGACCGGGCGTCGCCGGCGAACTGCAGGCGCACGCCGTACTGGTCCGACCAGAAGTAGGGCGGGGCCACATCCGGTCCCGCGCCGTCGCCGGACAGCAGCGTGGCCACCGCGCGCTTCGGCCGGTCGAGCGCTCCGGTCCAGTGCTCGACTCGGTGGTGACGACCCAACCGTCGGTCGTACCAGGCCGCGCAGTCACCGACGGCCACGACGCCGGGAGAGCTCGTCAGGCCGCCGGCGTCGCAGCGGACGCCGTTGTCGAGCTCCAACCCGGAGCCCTGCAGCCAGTCGACGTTGGGCTGGGCCCCGACACCGACGAGCACGAGGTCGGCCGGCAGCAGCCGGCCGTCGTCGAGCTCGACACCGTCCACCCTTCCGGCACCGGTGAACCGCCGCACCCCGGTGCCGCAGATGAGCCGGACACCGTGGTTGGCGTGCAAGCTGCTGACGATGCGGCCCATGTCCGTGCCGAGCGGCCCGGCGAGGGGGGTCGCCATCGCCTCGACGACGGTGACCTCGAGGCCGAGGGAACGCGCCGTGGACGCGACCTCGGCACCGATGAAGCCGGCGCCGATGACGACGAGCCGCCGCCCGGGCTCGATCTCGGCCCTCAGTGCCACGGCATCGTCGAGCGTCCGCAGGGTGTGGACACCCGCCAGCCCTTCCGTGCCCGGCAGCGTCCGCGCACGGGCACCCGTCGCGACGACGACCCCGTCGGCCCGGATCCGCGTGCCGTCGCCGAGCACCACGCTGCGCTCGGTCAGGTCGAGGCTGGCTGCGCGGACGCCGAGCAGCCACTCGACATCCAGGTCCTCGTCGTCGTCCTCGAGGGCGATGTCCTCCTGCGCGACCTTTCCGGCCAGGAACTCCTTGGACAGGGGCGGCCGGTCGTAGGGCCGGTGCAGCTCGTCACCGATGACGACGAGCCGCCCGTCGAACCCCTGGCTGCGCAGCGCCCTGGCCGAGGAGAGCCCGGCCAGCGAGGCGCCGACGACCGCGACGGTCCTCATCCCCGACCACCCGCACCCTGGCTGCTCGCGCTGACCCCGGGCGGCAGGTTGGGCTCCTCGGAGGACAGCTCGACGTAGATGTGGCCGTCCTCCACGACGACGCGGTGGGTTCGCACGGGCTTCTTGGCCGGCGGTGCGTCGACCTGGCCGGTGCGCAGGTCGAAGCGGGAGGCGTGCAACGGGCATTCGATCTCGCAGCCCTCCAGCCAGCCGTCGGCGAGCGACGCGTCCTGGTGGGTGCAGGTGTCATCGAGCGCGAACACCTCGCCGTCCTCGGTGTGGAACACCGCGATCGGCGGCTCGGCCTGAACGCGCAGCGCCTCCCCCGGCGCGAGTGAGGACAGCGGACAGACTGACAACATAGGAACCACCTCGATGCGAATAACACAACTCAAAGCACGATGCGCAACAGTCTGAGACCACGACAAAGCCGTGTCAAGAGACTCGCCCGCGAAGCCTGAGGGCTTCGCGGGCGAGGGGCTCGGAGGTCGACGTCGCGCCGGTGGACAGGTCAGTGAACCGCGGGCTGGTGGCGGTAGAACTGGGCCTCCGACGGCGGCAGCGGGGTGTTGCCGAGGATCAGGTCGGCAGCCTTCTCCGCCACCATCATCACCGGGGCATAGATGTTGCCGTTGGTGACGTAGGGCATCACCGAGGCGTCGACGACCTTGATGCCCTCCAAGCCGTGAACGCCCATGGTGAGCGGGTCGACGACCGACCTGTCGTCGACCCCCATCCGCAACGAGCACGAGGGGTGCAGCGCCGTCTCCGCGTCCTCGGCGACCCACCTGAGGATCTCCTCGTCGGTCTCGACCGAGGGTCCGGGTGAGATCTCACCGGCGTTGAACGGGTCCATGGCCGGCTGGGTCAGGATGTTCCGCGCGACGCGCACCGCCTCCACCCACTCGCGGCGGTCCTGGTCCGTCGACAGGTAGTTGAACCGGAGGGCCGGGTGCTCCCGGGGGTCCGTGCTCCTGATCTTGACGGAGCCGACGGCATCGGAGTACATCGGCCCGACGTGCACCTGGTACCCCTCGCCACCCTCGGGCGCCGACCCGTCGTACCGCACCGCGATGGGAAGGAAGTGGAACATCAGGTTCGGGTAGGCCACGTCGTCGTTGCTCCGGACGAACCCGCCACCCTCGAAGTGGTTGGTCGCGCCCGGGCCCTGGTGCCGGAAGAGCCAGTCGGCACCGATCAACGGCTTGTACCGGTGCTTGAGGTAGCGCTGCATCGTGACCGGCTGCTTGCAGGCGTACTGGATGTACACCTCGAGATGGTCCTGCAGGTTCTCCCCCACGGCCGGCAGGTCGTGCACGACGTCGATGCCCAGCCGGGACAGCTCCTGGGCGTTGCCCACCCCGGACAGCTGAAGGAGCTGCGGCGAGTTGATGGCGCCGCCGCTGAGGACCACGGTCTTGGCCCGCACCTGCGTCGCGGCACCGCGGCCACGCTGGTACTCCACGCCCACGGCGGTCTTGCCCTCGAAGAGCACGCGCGTGGCCAGGGCCCTCGTCACGACCTCGAGGTTGGGCCGGTCCATGACCGGGTGCAGGTAGGCCCGCGCGGCGGACAGCCGCCGGCCGTTGCGGATGTTCCGGTCGAAGCGCGCGAAACCCTCCTGACGGTAGCCGTTGACGTCGCTGGTCCGGCTGTAGCCGGCCTGCTCGGCAGCCTGGAAGAACGCCTCGAACAACGGGTTCGTCGCGGGGCCCCGCTCGAGGGCCAGCGGCCCGTCGTGGCCGCGGAACGGGTCGTCCGGGTCGGCGGCCAGGCAGTTCTCCATCCGGTTGAAGTACGGCAGGCAGTGGGCGTAGTCCCACGTCTCCATGCCCGGGTCCGCCGCCCACCGCTCGTAGTCCAACGGGTTGCCACGCTGGAAGATCATCCCGTTGATGCTGCTGGAGCCGCCGAGCACCTTGCCGCGCGCGTGGTAGATCCGACGGCCCCCCATGTGCGGCTCGGGCTCGGACTCGTACTTCCAGTCGTAGAACCGGCTGCCGATCGGGAAGGGCAGCGCGGCGGGCATGTGGATGAACACGTCCCAGAGCGAGTCGTTGCGACCCGCCTCCAGGACGAGGACCTTGGTGGCCGGGTCGGCCGAGAGGCGGTTGGCCAGCGCACAGCCGGCCGATCCCCCTCCCACGATGACGAAGTCGTAGACAGCAGACGCCATGTTTCCTCCGAACTCGGGCCGCAGGGAGCTGCGGCCGTGCCAGGGTCGGCGACGCGTGGGCCGGGCACGACGTGCCACAGCTGGCCGACCAGCTGTGCTGAGCGTACCGGAGTAGCGGATTGCGCACTAGACTGCGCGATGCGCAACTGTTACCCGTGCGTTAAGGTTGCGTCATGAGCAACGATATGCAGGGGGAGAACAACAGCAGAGCTCCACGGCGGAGCAGCCGCGCCAACGGCGACACGAGCGGCGGCGTCCAGTCGGTCGATCGGGCGGTGCGCGTGCTCGAGATCCTGGCCGCCACCGGTGGCTCGGGCGTCAGCGAGGTCGCCGCCGACCTCGACGTGCACAAGTCCACCGCCTTCCGGCTTCTCGCCGCGCTGGAGGATCGTGGCCTCGTCGAGCAGAACTCGGAACGCGGCAAGTACCAGCTCGGCTTCGGCATCCTGCGTCTGGCCAGCGCGATCCCGGTGCGGCTCGGCGTCGTCCGGCAGGCCCGGCCGATGCTCGACGAGCTGGCCACCAAGCTCGGTGAGACGATCAACCTGGCCGTGATCCGGGAGCACTACGCCGTCAACGTGGCCGAGGCACTGGGGCCGTCGGCGATCTCGGCCCAGACCTGGATGGGCCAGCTCACCCCGCTGCACGCCACGTCCAGCGGCAAGATCCTGCTGGCACACCTCGACCGCGCCCAGCGCGACGAGGTCCTGGACGTCGCGGGCCAGCCACGGCTCACCGACGCCACCATCACCTCGCGCAGCGCGCTCGAGGAGCAGCTCGAGCAGGCCCTGACCGACGGGTTCGCCACCACGTTCGAGGAGTACGAGGTCGGCCTGAACGCCGTCGCCGTCCCGGTGCGCGACCACACCGGCGGCGTCGTCGCTGCGGTGAGCGTCTCGGGCCCCGCCTTCCGGCTCGTCCCGGACCGCATTCAGGAGGTGGCCGGCGTGCTGCAGGCCGCCGGGAGCCAGATCAGCCGCCGGTTGGGCCACCTGGGCAGCTGACCGACGCCGGGTGGCCCCGGCCGAGCCCGCGTCCCGTGCCTCGGACCGACGCAGTGGCGTCGGGTGCGAGACGCGGGACGCCACTGCGTCGGGTCCGTCGTGGTCGGCGCCCGGCCGCCGCCACGTCGACGGATGTCGAGGGAGGCCGACCGGCGCCGGCCCTCAGCTGCGCAGGCGCGTCATCGCGGGGTCGAACAGCGGCTCGGCGGTCACGACGGCCCTCACGCGCTCGTCGAAGTACCCGATCTCGAGCTCGGTGCCGACCTCGGCGAGATCGACGGGCAGCCAGGCGTACGCGATCCCCTTGCCGATCGTGTAGCCGTAGGCGGCGCTGGTGACGTACCCGACGCAGCGGTCACCGGCGTACACCGGCTCCTTGCCGAGGACGACCGTGCCCGCGTCCGGCAGCGTGAGGCAGGCGAGCCGGCGCGTGCTGGACTCCTTGCGAGCCAGGAGGGCCTCGCGGCCGACGAAGTCGCCCTTGTCGAGCTTGACCGCGAAGCCGAGGCCTGCCTCGTAGGGGTCGTGCTCGGCCGTCATGTCGGCACCGTAGGAGCGGTAGCCCTTCTCCAGGCGCAGGCTCGAGAAGGCACCGCGGCCGGCCGCGATGACGCCGTGCTCCTGCCCGGCCTCCCACAGCAGGTCCCACAGCCGTTGGCCGTGGTCCGCCGTGGTGTAGAGCTCCCAGCCGAGCTCCCCGACGTAGGACAGCCGCATCGCGGTGACGGGCACCGTCCCGATGAAGGCCGAGGTGGCGCGGAAGTACTTCAGGGCCTCGTGGCTGAAGTCGGTGTCGGTCAGCGGCTGGATGAGGTCGCGGGCCTTCGGGCCCCACAGGCCGATGCAGCAGGTGCCCGCGGTGATGTCGCGGACCTGTGCGCTGCCGTCGGCGGGCAGGTGGCGCCTCAGCCAGTCGAGGTCCGCGTTGCCGTTGGCACCGATCTGGAACCGGTCCGTGGCCAGGCGGGCCACCGTGATGTCGCTGCGGATGCCACCGTCGACGTCGAGCAGGAGGCAGTACGTCACCGACCCGACCGACTTGTCGACGTTGGCCGTGACGAGGCCGTTGAGGAACTGCGCCGCACCGGGGCCGGTGACCTCCAGGCGCTTGAGCGCCGTCATGTCGTACATCGCGACCGACTCGCGCGTCACCTGCGCCTCGGCGGCGACGATCGGGGACCAGAACCTGGCGGCCCAGTCGTTCGGCGTGGAGATGTCACGGCCTTCCACGAGACCGGCGTTGGCGGAGTACCACTGCGGACGCTCCCAGCCGGACGCCTCGAGGAACTCGCCGCCGAGCGCCTGCTGGCGCCCGTAGAACGGGCTGGTGCGGATCGGGCGTGGGCTGCCGGTCGGCTGCAGCGGGTGCAGGATGTCGTAGACCTCGACGAAGTTCTGGCAGTCCCGGGTGAGGACGTACTCCGGCGAGAGCTGGTGCTCCTCGAACCGGTTGAGGTCGCACTCGTGCAGGTCGAAGCTCGAGCAGTGCCCGTCGACCAGCAGCTCCGCGACAGCGCGGCCGACGCCGGCCGAGTGCGTGACCCAGACCGCCTCGGCGACCCAGAAGCCGCTGACGTCCGGCGACTCCCCGATGAGCGGCATGTTGTCGGTGGTGAACGAGAAGAGCCCGTTGATGCCCTCCTCGACCTTCGCGTCGCGCGTGGAGGGCAGCAGCTTCTGCGTCTGCGTCCACGCCTCCTCGAAGTCCTCCTGGGTGAACTCCAGGACGGAGGGCATGACCGCCGAGTCGTCGAGGCGGGCGATGTCCTCGGCCCGGATCGGCATCGGCCGGTGCCCGTAGTAGCCGATGCCCAGCGTGTCGAACCGCTCGCGGTAGTAGAGGTCCTGGTCCTGGTGGCGCAGGATCGGCAGCGTCGCCTCCCGAGTGGCCCCGGCCAGGGCCGGAACCTGTGACGTCCAGGCGAGCTGGTGCGCCAAGGGCGTCAGCGGCAGGCTCATGCCGACCTTGTCGGCGATGACGGGGCCCCAGATTCCGGCGCAGCACACGACGATGTCCGCGGGGATCTCACCGTGGTCCGTCACGACGCCGGTCACCCGGCCGTCCTCGACGGTGACGTCCAGGACCTCGTGGCGGGGCAGCAACCGCGCTCCGCGGGAGGCGGCCCGGCGCGTCTGGGCATCGACGGCGTTGACCGCCTTGGCGAGCCCGTCGGTCGGGATGTGCAGGCCGGCGAGCACGACGTCCGGGTCGAGCAGCGGGTACATCGCCGCGGTCTCTGCGGCGTCGAGGACGCGGGACTCGACGCCCCACGCGGTGAGCCACCCGTGCCGGCGGTGCAGCTCGACGACCCGCTCCGGCGTCGTGGCCACCTCGAGCCCACCGACCTGCAGGAAGCACGGGCCCGCTTCCGACTCCATCGAGCAGAACTTCTCGACGGTGTAGCGAGCCAGCTCGGTCATCGTCTTCGAGGCGCTTGCCTGGAACACCAGCCCGGGCGCGTGCGACGTCGACCCCCCGGGGGCCGGCAGGTCGCCCTGGTCGACAACGGTCACGTCGTCCCAGCCGCGAGCGGTGAGCTCGTCGACCAGCGCGGCGCCGACAACCCCCGCACCGATGATGACCACCTTGGGACCCGTCATTCCAAAACCTCCAGAGTGCGTCTGGCGCAACACAATGCGCTGATCGCAACAATCGTCGTGGACCGCCCGCGGGGTGTCAAGAGCCCCGCGGACCCTGATGTGGCGATGTCGGCCGGCATCCGTGGACCGGCAGACCACAGTGCCCGGTCACGGACGTCGTCCGTGACCGGGCACATGGGCCGATCGACCGCGTCAGCCGGCAGCCAGCCAGGCGTTCACCTTGTCCGGGTTGGCGTCCACCCACTTCTTGGCCGCTGCGTCGTCGGACAGCTTGTCCTGGGCGATGGACTTCGCGACGAGGTTCTGGTCGTCGTTGGTCCACTTGAAGTTCTTGACGAGGTTGTAGGCCGGGCTCCCGGACTGCGCGAACTTGGTGCTGACGACCTTGTTGAGGTTGTACTCCGGGTAGTCGCACGCGACCTTGGCCGGCACGGCGTCGCAGCCCTTGGTGTACTTCGGCAGGTTGACCTTGACGAGCGGCACCTCGGCGAGGAACCACTGCGGCGAGTAGAAGTAGCCGATCATCGGCTTCTGGGTCTGCTCGGCCTGCCGGAAGCTCGTGATCAGCGCCGCCTCGGAACCCGCGTAGACCACCTTGTAGTTGAGGTTCAGGTTCTTGACGAGGGCGGCGTCGTTGGTGACGAAGCCCGGGTCGCCGTCGAGGATCTGGCCCTGCCCGCCGGACTCCGAGGTCTTGAACAGGTCGGCGTACTTGTTGAGGTTCTTCCAGTCCGTGATGTCCGGGTGCTGCTTGGCCAGGAACGGCGGCACGTACCAGCCGATGACGCCGATGTTGCCCGTCGGTCCGGCGTCCTGGGCGACCTTCTGCTCGGTGATGTACTTCTTGGCGAGGTCCTCGTGGCCCCAGTTCTCCAGCACCGCGTCCACCTCCCCGGTGCCGAAGCCCTGCCACGAGACCTGCTCGTCGAGGTTCTTCTTGACGACCTTGCAGCCGAGCTTCTTCTCGGCGACATAGGCGACGACGGCAGCGTCGGCCTCGTAGCCGACCCAGGCGTTCACCGCCAGGTTGAAGGTGCCGCACTTGCCTCCGCTTCCGCCCTGGGCACCGGCGGCGGTGTCGGTTCCCACCTTGGCACCGCCGCAGGCGCTGAGCGAGAGCGCCAGGGCCGCAGCGGTGCAGCCGGCCAGGGCTCGGGGTAGAGGGTTCTTCAGGACGGATCTGGGACGAGACATGGGGTTTGCCTTTCGTTCGGCACACGGCCGAGGTTGCGGTAGCAGCGTGGGTTCGGGGTTGCGGGAAGTGCTAGTGGCGGGCGTGGTCGGTGGTGGCCTGGGCCCGCCGGGCGACCGACTGGGTGAGCCGGTCGAGCATGATGCCGAGCAGGACGATGGCGAGCCCGGCGGCCAGGCCCTTGCCGAACAGCGAGTTCTGGCGGAACCCGGCCACGACGTCGTAGCCGAGCGCGCCGCCGCCGACGAGGCCCCCGACCACGACCATGGACAGCACGTAGATCAGGCCCTGGTTCATGGCCAGCGCGATGGTCCGGAGCGACATCGGCAGCTGGACCTTGGTGATGAGCTGCCACGTGCTGGAGCCGGCTGAGGTCGCCGCCTCCATCGTCGTGGGCGACACGGCGGCGATCCCGTCGGCGATGATCTTGATGGCCACCGGCGCGGCGTAGACGACACCCGCGGCGATGCCGGTGAAGCGACTGGCCGCGAAGAGCGCGACGAACGGCACGAGGTAGACGAAGGAGGGCATCGTCTGGGCCGCGTCGAGCACGGGCCGGACCACCCTGTCGACCTTGGGGCTGCGGCCCATCCACACGCCGAACACCAGCCCCAGAGCCATCACCGCGACCGTCGCGATCAACGTCGCGGCAAGCGTGGACATGGCGTCGAACCACAGTCCGGTGCCCACGATGAGGGCCAGCGTCGTCGCGGTGACGAGGGCGGTGCGCACACTGCCGGCGACCGCCGCCAGTGCCACGAGCACGGCGAACAACAGCCACCACGGCGAGTCGGTCAGCAGCGTCTGGAACGGGTTGAGCACGTGGTCGGTGGTGAACTCCTTGAAGTCGCTGGTCAGGGCGCTCAGGTGAACCTGCGTCCAGTCGGTGACGCCCGTGACGAACCGGTTGATCGGGGCGCCCAGGTCGATGTCCGTGGGGAACTCGGCCGCCCAGACGAAGGTGTAGGACAGGTAGAGGCACACCAGGGTGCCCGCTCCCCCGACGAGCAGGGCGACCTTGCGCACCGAGGCGGGGATCCGGCTGGCGCTGCGTCGGGACCTCTCGACGCGCACGCTGGCGGCGGTGGTGACCCGGTCGAAGACGATGGCCATGACGACGATGGACAGGCCGGCGTTGAAGGCGGCGCCGACATCGAGGGACTGCAGCGACCGCAGCACGACCCGCCCCAGACCGGGCGCGTCGATCAGGGCCGCGATGGTCACCATCGACAGCGCCGCCATGATCGTCTGGTTGATCCCGATGACGATGGTCCGCTTGGCCATCGGCAGCATCACCTGTCGCAGGAGCTGGACCCGGGTGGTGCCGAGCGACTGAGCGGCCTCGAGAGTCTCCTTGGGCGTCTGCCTGATGCCGTGCGCCGCGATCCGGATGACCGGCGGGGCCGCGTAGATGAGCGTCGCGATGACCGCCGAGGCCGGTCCGATGAGGAAGACCAGGGTGAGCGGCGCGAGGTAGACGAAGGTCGGCATGGTCTGCATGAAGTCGAGCACCGGGGTGACGACCTGGTTGACGCGGTCGGAGACCCCCGACCAGATCCCCAACGGGATGCCGATGAGGAGCGACACGAGCACCGCAGACAGGGTGAGCGCGAAGGTGTCCATGCTCTCCTGCCACAGGCCTTGCAGGCCCATGAAGGTGAAGCCGGCCACGGCGAGCAGCCCGACCTTGAGGTTGCCCAGGGCCCAGGAGCCGTAACCCACCAGCGCGACGACCCCGAGCCAGCCGATCAGAGGGACCGGGCGTCCGAACGCCGGCTGCGACACCAGCGCGGAGATGAAGTTCGTGAGCTGCTCGATCACCAACCGGATCTCGTTGAAGAAGTAGAGGAACAGCGGGTTGCTGTTGCGGTTGGCGCCGACCGCGTCGTTGAGGTCGTTGAGCCGGGAGTGCAGCGAGGTGACGTCCGCGGCACCCAGCGAGAGGGTGTCACGCCCACGCAGCACCGTGAACGCGACCAGCCACAGGAGCAGGACGCCGGTGATGATCACGCCCCGATGCGGGCGGATGCCGGTGCGGACTGCAGCGATCGTCGTCATGATCCGGCGACCACCGAGAGGATCTCCGCGTCTCCGACGACACCGAGCAGCCGGCCGCCCTCGACGACCTTGATCGGGCGCTCGGCCTCGAGCACCACCCGCACCGCGTCACGGACGACGACGTCGGGACCGAGCTCCGGACCGTCGAGCACGTCGTCCGGATGCACCGGACGCATGATCCAGCGCAGGGTCAGGACGTGCGAGCGGGGGACCTCGCGGACGAAGTCGCGCACGTAGTCGTCGGCCGGGGCCCCGACCAGGTCGGCTCCGGTGCCGACCTGAACGAGCCGGCCGTCGCGCATGATGAGGATGCGGTCGCCGAGCTTGAGTGCCTCGGACAGGTCGTGGGTGATGAAGACCATCGTCTTGCCGACCTCGTGGTGCAGCCGGATGACCTCGTTCTGCATGTCACGCCGGATCAAGGGGTCGAGCGCCGAGAAGGGCTCGTCGAACAGCAGCACCTCCGGGTCGCCGGCCAGCGCCCGGGCGAGGCCGACCCGTTGCTGCATGCCGCCCGAGAGCTGGTCCGGGAAGGAGTTCTCGTAGCCGGAGAGCCCCACCAGGTCGATGACCTCGGCAGCGCGCTGGGCACGCTCCTTCTTGCCGGTACCGCGGATCTCGAGTCCGTAGGAGACGTTGTCGGCGACCCGGCGGTGCGGCAGCAGACCGAAGTGCTGGAAGACCATGGCGATGCTGTGCCGGCGGAGCTCGCGCAGCGACCGCTCGTTGGCCTGGAGGATGTCCTCGCCCTTGAACAGCACCTGGCCGGCGGTGGGCTCGATCAGCCTCGTGAGGCAGCGGACGAGGGTGGACTTGCCCGAGCCCGACAGGCCCATGACGACGAAGACCTCACCCGGCGCCACGTCGAAGCTCAGGTCACAGACCGCTGCGACGCAGCCGGTGCGCTCCTTGAGGTCACGGCGGGACAGGGCCCCCAGCTCCGGGGAGGTGGGCACGTCGGCACCCTTGGCGCCGAAGACCTTCCAGAGGTTCTGGACCGAGATGACCGGGTCCGCCGAGCGGCCGGGTGCCCCGGCCGGGGTGGTCGGGGTCGCGAGCAGCTCGTCGCTCGTGGCAGTTGTCATGGTGGCCTCTCCTGCACTCTCCTGGCTGACCTGCTGGCTGGACTGCTGGGTGGACTGGGGCTGGGTGGACTGGGGCTGGGTGGACTGGGGCTGGGTGGTCGACTGCGAGGGCGTGCTCATCCGCTGAACCACCTCTGGGCTGACGGGCGGATGTTCTGCCAGACGTGCTTGGTCTCGTAGTACTCGGCGAGCCCGGCCTGACCCAGCTCACGGCCGAGACCGGACTGCTTGAACCCGCCCCACTCCGCCTGGGGGACATAGGGGTGGTAGTCGTTGATCCACACGGTGCCGTGCCGCAGCCGCTGGGCCACCCGTTGCGCACGGCCGGCGTCCTGGGTCCAGACCGCTCCTGCCAGACCGTAGGGGGTGTCGTTGGCGATGCGCACCGCGTGCGCCTCGTCGGTGAACCGCTCCACGGTGAGCACCGGACCGAAGGACTCCTCTTGCACGACCCGCATACCAGCATGGCACTCATCGAGCACGGTGGGCCGGTAGAAGTAGCCGTCTTGGAGACCCTCCGTGTCGGCTCGGAAACCCCCGCACCGCAGGACCGCTCCCTCGGCGATCCCGTCCTTGACGTAGCTGGACACCTTCTCCAGGTGCGCTGCGGAGATGAGGGCGCCGGTCTCGGCGCGCTCGTCGAACGGGCCCCCCAGCCGGATGGCCTCGGCACGCCGGACCACCTCGTCGACGACGCGGTCGTGCACCTCGTCCTGGACGATGAGTCGCGAGCCCGCCGAGCACACCTGGCCCGAGTGCAGGAACACCGCGGTGAGGGCGAAGTCGACAGCCGTCTCGAGGTCGGCGTCGGCGAAGATGATGTTGGGGTTCTTGCCGCCCAGCTCCAGGGCGACCTTCTTGACCGTCTGTGCGGCGGCGGCCATGATCCACCGGCCGGTGTCGAGACCCCCGGTGAACGAGACGAGGTCGACGTCCGGGTGCTCAGCCAGCGGGGCGCCGACCTGGTCACCCGGGCCGAGCACGAGGTTGCCGACGCCGGCGGGCAGGCCGGCCTCCTCGAGGCTGCGCATGAGCAGGATGGCCGTCGACGGGGTCAGCTCGCTCGGCTTGAGGACGAAGGTGTTTCCGGCGAGCAGGGCCGGGGCGACCTTCCACGAGGTCTGCAGCAGCGGGTAGTTCCACGGGGTGATCAGCCCGCAGACGCCCACCGGCTCGCGGACCACCCGGCTGATCGCGTCGTCGCGACCCGTGTCGATGACCCGCCCGGCGTCGGTGCCCGCGACGCCCCCGTAGTAGCGGAAGCAGCTGATGACGTCGTCGATGTCGTACTCCGCCTCGACGAGCCGCTTTCCGGTGTCGAGGCTCTCCGCACGCGCGAACTGCGCCTTGTCGCGCTGCAGGAGGTCGGCGGTCCGCAGGAGCAGGGCCCCCCGCTCCACCTCGGGCGTCCGCGGCCAGGGCCCCTCGTCGAAGGCTCGCCGTGCTGCCGCGATCGCGCTGACGGTGTCGGCGCTGCCGCCCTCCGAGACGGTGCTGACGAGACGTCCGTCAGCCGGACATCGAATCTCCCGACGACGTCGGGAGAGAGCCTCGACCCACTCGCCGTCCACGTAGAGCTCTGGCATGCCGCACCCTTCTCCATGGAGAACAGGCGAGCGAATGCTGTCTCTCATTGCGCACCTGTTTGCTAATGGTGCAACAGAGTGGCCCCGGTCTGTGCGACTGTCAAGACCCTGCGGCATACCCGAAAGACCGGACCGGTAATCACGTCGACGGCCGAACGAACGGCCGTCCGTGACCCCACCTGCCTCAAGTCCTGCGCCTGCGGTCGGAGTGCTTGACCCGAACCACCATCGACGGCAGACTGTTGCGTATTGCTCTTCGTGTTGTGTAATACGCATCGTTTGGAGGACCCACATGGCACCTCGCCCCGCGGCCGGCAGCGAGTACGTCCTGACCATCTCGTGCCCGGAGGCACCCGGGATCGTCTACGCCGTCAGCAGCTTCCTCGTCCAGCAGAACGGGAACATCAGCCAGAGTCAGCAGTTCGACGACCGGCTCAGTGACACGTTCTTCATGCGGGTCCAGTTCAGCGTCGTCAACGGTGACCTTGCCCAGCTGAAGGACCGTTTCGCGAGGGTCGCCCAGGCCTTCCAGATGTCCTGGCAGCTCCACGACGCCGCGACGCCGACCCGTACCCTGATTCTGGTCTCACGCTTCGGGCACTGCCTCAACGACCTTCTCTACCGCGCGCGGATCGGTGCGTTGAACGTGGAGATCGCCGGCGTGGTGTCGAACCACCGAGACTTCGAGGACATCGTCACGACGTACGGGGTGCCCTTCCACCACATCCCGGTCACGCCGGACACCAAGGAGGAGGCCGAGGCCCGGCTCCTGGCCCTCGTCGACGAGCTCGACGTCGACCTGGTCGTGCTCGCGCGGTACATGCAGGTCCTGTCCGACGACCTGTGCACCAAGCTCGAGGGCAAGGTCATCAACATCCACCACTCGTTCCTG
>NZ_JBNDHY010000022.1:0-40966 GCF_056755315.1 Monashia sp. HAY1-2A | reverse complement strand
AGGCCACCGTCTCCACGACGATGGGCCCCGGCATCCCGCTCGACTTCAGCAAGACGCGCAACCTCCTCGTCGAGGAGGACGCGACCGCCTGAGGTCGCTCCACGCCCTCGGTCACCGACGGCCCACGGCCGGTCCGACGCCAGAGCCCGCCACCCCTCGGGTGGCGGGCTCTGCTCGTGTCCGCCGAATCGGCCGGGTCGCCAGGGCGCCCGAACGGCCTTGCGCGAGTACGGTCGACGGATGAGCCGACAGACACGCAGCACCAGACGTTGGGTCGTGGCGGGTGTCAGCGCGGGCCTCCCGCTCGCCCTGCTCGCGCCTCAGGCGGGCGCGCAGCCCGCGACCCCGACCTCCGCCCCCAGCCACACGACCGACCGCGGATGGCACGGCCGCCCCGCCACGCTGCCGAAGGTGCCCGTCATGACGGGTTCCGGTGGAGCGGTCAGCTCCGTCGACCGGGACGCCTCGCAGGTCGGCATCGACGTCCTCGCCCGGGGCGGCAACGCGGCCGACGCGGCCGTGGCCACCGCCGCCGCCCTCGGGGTCACCGAGCCGTACAGCGCCGGCATCGGCGGTGGCGGCTTCCTCGTCTACTACGACGCCCGCACCAAGAAGGTGAGCACGATCGACGGCCGCGAGACGGCGCCGATGTCCTTCACCGACCAGGCCTTCATCGACCCGGCGACCGGCCAGCCCTATGCCTTCAACACGGCTGTGAACTCCGGCCTGTCGGTCGGTGTCCCGGGAACTCCGGCGCTGTGGGCCAAGGCCCTGCGCGACTACGGCACGCTCTCCTTCAACGAGGCGCTCAAGCCGGCCGAGCGCCTGGCGGCGAAGGGCTTCGTCGTCGACCAGACCTTCCACGACCAGACCGCCCAGAACGCCGACCGCTTCTCGAGGTTCCCCGCCACGGCGCGGGTGTTCCTGCCCGGGGGGCAGCCGCCCGCCGTCGGCTCGACGTTCACCAACCCCGACATGGCCAAGGCGTACCGGACGCTGCGCACCCAGGGGGTCGACGTCCTCTACCGCGGGCGCCTCGGCGAGGCGATCGTCCGCGAGGTCAACGCGCCGCATACCAAGCCCGGTCAGGAGGTCATGGGCGGCACGATGACGCTGCGCGACCTCGCGGCCTACCGTGCGCTGACCAAGGCGCCGATCCACTCGCGGTACGAGGGTCTCGACGTCTACGGCATGCCGGTGCCGAGCTCGGGCGGCATCGCCGTGGCCGAGATCCTCAACCTCATGAAGGCCTACGAGGACCGCACCGGAGTGGCGACCAGCGACGTCAGCGACGTCCAGTACCTCCACCGCTTCTCGGAGGCGTCGGCCACGGCGTTCGCCGACCGCAACCGGTACGTCGGTGACGTCCCCGGCGTGCCGGTGTCCCAGCTCGTCAACCCCGACTTCGCCGCCGAGCGCGCCTGCCTGTTCGACCCGGCCAAGGCCCACTCGCGGCCCATACCTCCGGGCGTGCCCGACGGCTCCTACGACACCTCGTGCGCCACCGCCCCCGCGTCGGCGCAGCCCAGCGAGGGGCAGTCGACCACTCACCTCACGGCGGCGGACCGGTGGGGGAACGTGGCGTCCTACACGTTGACCATCGAACAGACGGGCGGCTCGGGGATCACCGTGCCCGGCTGGGGCTTCCTGCTCAACAACGAGCTGACCGACTTCAACTTCGCCCCGACGCAGGGCGATGCGCCCGACCCCAACCTCCCGGGCCCCGGCAAGCGGCCGCGCTCGTCCATGAGCCCGACGATCATCCTGAAGGACGGCACGCCGTTCCTGGCGGTCGGCTCGCCCGGTGGCGCCACGATCATCACGTCGGTGTCGCAGACGATCCTCGGCTACCTCGACCGTGACCTCTCCCTCGTCGACGCGATCGCCGCACCGCGGCTCTCGTCGCGCAACAGCGCCTCGGGGGAGGGTGCGGAGCCGGCGTTCCTGGCCAGCCCCGCGGCCGCCGGTCTGCGCGCCCTGGGCCACACGCTGACCGACGCCGGCGAGATCGGTGCCGTCACGGCCATCCGCAGCCTCGGCGACGGGGTCTTCGAGGCGGCGGCCGAACCGGTGCGCCGCGGCGGCGGCTCCGCGATGGTGGTCCACCCGGCTCCCTGACGCGGGATCGACCTGCTGCGACCGACGCGCTCGCCGCCTGCCCACAGGAACAGGTGGCGGGCGCGTCGCACGTGCAGGTCCGGCCCTCCCACCTGCGGTTCTGCTGGGGAGCGCTTCGACAATTCGGGCCAACCACCCATAACACCTCGCGCTGCGCACTCGTTTGCCCGGTGGGTCGGTCACAGGGGACCGACGCTGTGTGGGATCGAGTCAGGAGCTTCCATGAGCACCATGCATCGCGCGGTACGGACCGCGTTCCTCGCGGCGGCGCTTGCCGTCTCCACCCTCCCGCTGGCGGGACCCGCGCAGGCCGCCGGCCTCCCGAACGTCGGGGTCCTGTCATACGCCTACGGCACCTACGCCGCCGTGGGCTCGAAGGTGGTGTCCGGGCCGGTGGCCTACGCCGGCATCGGGTGCACGACGACGTTCGGGCGCACCGTCAAGGGCACCGCTGCCGCCGTCAACGCCGCGCCCCTCGGCACCGTCGGGGCGACGTCGACCACGGCCTCCTCGTCCATCGAGAACGGGCTCAAGGTCAGCCGCACGACGGCCACGACGGGCGCTGTCAACCTCGTCGGCGGGCTCGTGCGCACCAGCGCCGTCAGCTCGGCCAGCACCGCCGTCGTCAACGGCAGCACCACGTTCACCGGCGGCAACCGTGCTCAGCTCGTCGGTCTCACGGTCGCCGGTCAGGCCCAGAGTGCCACCCCCGCGCCGAACACGGCCCTCTACCTGCGCGGCAGCGACGGCAAGCCGTACGCGACCGTCTACCTCAACCGCCAGACCAAGGCGTGGGTCGGCTCGGAGTGGCGGGTCCAGACCGTCGCGCTCCAGGTCGTCGTCACCGGCCGGAACCCGTTCGGCATCGACATCGGGTCCAACGTCCTCGTCGGCGTCTCCAGCTCGTCGCTGACCCGCCCGGTCGTGGGTCTCGTCGCGGGCACCGGCTACGCCACGAGCGCCAACGCCGCCGACGGCCGAGTGCTGTCGAGCCCGACGGCCCTGGCCCACCCGCAGTGCGCCGGCAGCACCGGCTCCGCCAACGTCGCGTCGGCCACCGTTCCGGGCGTCGTCACGACCGGCACGACGACGACCACGGTGGCCGCCACGGCCACGACGTCCTCCCGGGCGGTGCGGGTCATCAACCGGGTCGGCTCCCCGCGGGTGCTCGCCGGTGTCATCGGGGCCGACGCGCTCGTCGCGGACACCGCGGTGACACAGTCGAGCCCGTCGGCTGCGCCCGTCCTCGTCGACCGCAGCTCGTTCACCGGGCTGAGCATCCCCAAGCTTCCGGCCGTCAACGGGTCGGTACCGCCGAACACCGTCGTCACGGTGCCGGGCCTGGGCAAGGTGACGCTGCACAAGGTCACCCGCACCGCGAAGTCGATCGAGGTCGTCATGGTCGAGATCGTCACCGACCGCGTCCTCGGCTCACTGCCGACCGGTTCGGTCATCCGCATCGGCTACAGCTACAGCGCCGTCCTCTGACGGACGCGACCGGGGCGTCGGGCCGAGCACGGTGCCCGGCGCCCCCGGCGCGCCCCCCGGACGACGGGCCGCCGGGCCGAGAACCGGCGCGGGCTGCCGGACGCGTCAGGCGGGCTTCGGGCTCGGCCAGTTCCAGGCGGTGCAGCCCTTGAGGCCGTAGCTCTGCTGCATCATCACCGGCGCGACCTTGCCGGGACCCCCGCAGTAGGCGTGCGCGTGACCGATGCCGTGGCCCACCTCGTGGTTGACGAGGTAGGTGCGGTACCCGGTGACGTCCTTGCCATACGCATCGGCGCCGAGGACCCACCGACGCAGGTTGAGCACGACGCGCCCCGAGTTGTGGCAGCTGACCTGGCCGCGGGTCTCGAGCGGGGCGCAGAGGCGGTCGGTGGTGTCCGGGCTCGCGAGGGTGATGCGCAGGTCCGGCGTGGTGCCCGCGGCGACCTGCTGGGGCGAGACACCGACGAAGCGGACGTGGTCGACGCCCTGCCAGCCCCGTCCGTCGGTGAGCACCGAGACGACCGTCCGCGTGTACTCGTCGGGATCGACGTCCAGGCCGCCCTCCATCTCGAGCGTGTAGCGGACGACGCGTCCGCTCGAGACGTGCGTGCGCTCGGCGTCGGTGGGCACGGCGAGCACGGTGAAGCGTCCGTCGCCCCGCTCGACGACGTGCGTCGCCGACGAGGTCGACGTGCCCTCCGACGCGGTGCCGGACGTCGGGCCCTGCGTCGCCGAGAGGGGACGCTGGCCCGCGACCGCGGCGTCGGAGCCCGGCATGAGCGGCGACGTCGGCACCGTCTCCACCGCGTCGACGTGGACGAGGGGGCCGGTCCCGGCGGTGAGGGCGACCCGGGACAGCACCGGGAGGGCGGCAGGGGAGTCGGTCTCACGCGCACCGGCCCAGCTCACCGACCAGACGTCGGCCGCGACGCAGGCCAGCACCGCTGCGCCGGCCCAGAGCCGCCGGCGCCGGAGGGCCCGCACGCCGGGGTGCTCGTGCCGGCGTGGTCCACCGCCAGTCACCATGGCCCCACGCTAGGTGCTCGTGGGGACGATTGCGAGGATGCTGGCGCGGACCCGCCGGATCGGGCAGGCCGCCGTGTCGCGTGGCGGGGCTTCGCCGCGCGCTCGCGGCGCGCTCGCCGCGCCTGACGGGTTCTCGCCGGCCCGGGATGGCTCGATTTTGTCGTGGCGGCTCGAACACGTACGCTGGTCCGCGACCAATGACCGCCGGTTGGAGACGTGGTTCCACGACTCCCGAAGGTCCCGCACGATGCGGGCAACCGGCGCAGGCCGATCGAGCGAGAGCGGCACGCCCACGTGCCCGTCCGAGCCCCGAGCGCCTGCGCCGGGGCTCTTTTCGTGCAGGCCCTACGGAGATCCTCCGCCCGGCGTCACCACGCAAGGGAAGGAGGCCCAGATGGCGAACGCCGAGAAGACGGCAGCCATCGCCGAGATCACGGACCGTTTCCGTGAGTCCGGCGCGGCCGTTCTCACCGAGTACCGCGGTCTGACCGTGAAGCAGCTGTCCGAGCTGCGCAGCTCGATCCGAGAGCACGCCACCTACGCCGTGGTCAAGAACACGCTCACGGAGCTCGCCGCCAAGGAGGCCGGGATCACGGCCTTCGACGGCCAGCTCCAGGGCCCGTCCGCGATCGCCTTCGTCACCGGTGACCCGGTCGAGGCGGCCAAGGGCCTGCGTGACTTCGCCAAGGCACACCCGCTCCTCGTCATCAAGGCCGGCGTCCTCGACGGCAAGCCGCTGACGGCCGAGGACATCACGAAGCTCGCGGACCTCGAGTCCCGCGAGGTTCTCCTGGCCAAGCTGGCGGGCGCCATGAAGGGCTCGCTCACCAAGGCCGCGTACCTGTTCGTCGCTCCTCTGTCGCAGACGGCCCGTGTGGTCGACGCGCTGCGCCAGAAGGTCGAGGCCCAGGGACCCGCCGCGCCGGCCGCCGCCGACGAGGCCACCACCGACGTCGCCGAGGGTGGCGACGAGAGCTGACGCACGGCGTCGCTCAACCACCACAACGCCACTCACGGCAAGAAACAGGAAGGAAGCCATCATGGCGAAGCTCAGCACCGACGAGCTCCTTGACGCCTTCAAGGAGATGACCCTCATCGAGCTCTCCGAGTTCGTGAAGCAGTTCGAGGAGACCTTCGAGGTCACCGCTGCTGCCCCCGTTGCCGCCGCTCCGGCGGCCGGCGGCGGCGCCGCTGCCCCCGTCGAGGAGGAGGAGAAGGACTCGTTCGACGTCGTTCTCACCGCCGCGGGCGAGAAGAAGATCCAGGTCATCAAGGAGGTCCGCGCCCTCACGAGCCTCGGCCTCAAGGAGGCCAAGGACCTCGTGGACGGCGCCCCGAAGCCCGTTCTCGAGAACGTCGACAAGGCTGCGGCCGAGAAGGCCAAGGAGCAGCTCGAGGGCGCCGGCGCGACCGTCGAGCTCAAGTGATCTGACCCGGCACTTGCCGGGATCACTGCCTCGCACAGGCGGGTCCGACCATGCGGTCGGGCCCGCCTTCGCGTTGTCGCGCCGTGGGTCGAGGTGGCTCGTCGCGGTGGAGTGCGACGGGATACCTCGAACCAGATGGCGTCCTCAGAACCCCGATCCGGGGTTGAGGATGCCCTGGGGGTCGAGGGCGGACTTGATGCGATGCGTCAGCGCCATGACGTCCGGGCCCACTTGCTCCGGGAGGGCGGCGCGCTTGAGCCGCCCGACGCCGTGCTCGCCCGTGATGGTGCCGCCGAGGCCGATGGCCAGGGTCATGACCTCGCGGAAGGCGATGGCCGCGCGCGCCCGGGCGGCCTCGTCGCCGGGAGGGTGCACGATGACCGGGTGGGTGTTGCCGTCGCCGGCGTGGGCGACGACGGGGATCTCTACCTCGCGACGGCGCGCGATCTCGGCGATGCCGGTCAGCAGCTCCGGCAGCCGGGGCACCGGCACACCGACGTCCTCGAGCATGAGCAGGCCCCGGCGCTCGATGGCCACGATGGCCGCCCGGCGCGCGGCGACGAACAGCTCGCCCTCGTCGGGGTCGGTCGTCGTGAAGCACTCCCGCGAGCCGTTCGCGGTGCACAGCTGCTCCATGACCGCGATCTCCTGGGCCCGGGCCTCGCCGGGCGCGTCGGACTGGGCCACGAGGAGGGCACCGGCGTCGCGGTCCAGGCCCATCGCGCGGTGGTCCTCGACGGCGTTGATCGAGGCCTGGTCCATCAGCTCCATCATCGAGGCGCGCAACCGCCCACCGATCGCGACGACCGCGCGGGCGGCGTCGGCGACGTCGTCGAAGGTGGCCACGAGCGTCGCCGGCGGGGCCTGGGCCGGCACGAGGCGCAGCGTCGCCCGGGTGACGACCCCGAGCGTGCCCTCGCTGCCGACGAAGAGCTTGACGAGCGACAGGCCGGCGGAGTCCTTGATGCGCGCGCCGCCGAGCCGGACCAGGGTGCCGTCGGCGAGGACGACGTCGAGCCCGAGGACGTAGTCGCTCGTCACGCCGTACTTGACGCAGCACAGGCCGCCGGCATTGGTCGCGACGTTGCCGCCGATCGAGCAGATCTCGAACGAGGACGGGTCCGGCGGGTACCAGAGGCCGTGCTCGGCGGCGGCCCGTTTGACCTCGGCGTTGAGGGCGCCGGGCTCGACGACGGCCGTGCGGGTGGCCGGGTCGACCTCGACGCGGCGCATCCGCTCGAGGCTGAGCACGACGCACCCGTCGACGGCGTTCGAGCCGCCGGACAGGCCGCTGCCGGCGCCGCGGGGCACGACGGGCACGCCGTGCGCCGACGCCCACCGGAGCGTGGCCTGGACGTCGGCGGCGGTCGTGGCGCGCACGACGACGCTCGGCGTCCCGGCACCGGGGTCGGCCGTGTAGTCGAAGCGGTAGGCCGCGACACTGTCGGGTGCCGTGACGACCGCGCCCGTCGGCAGCGCGTCGACCAGTTCGGAGAGGTCCTGCAGCTCGGGAGCGTCCTTGCCCACTGTCGTCACCACTCCACCGTAACGACGCCGGAGCGCGCTCGCCGCCGCGGCGGCCGGTGCCCGTGGGCGCGGTGCGCCTGCCGGTAGGTTGACCGCATGGGATGGCGCTCGCATGCCAAGGGCCTCGCCTTCGGGGCGGTTCCGGGGGCTGCTCCGCGAGCAGTTCCGGGAACAGTTCCGGGGGCTGGCGAGGGGTCGACGCCGCACGGGACGCCGCCCGCTGCAGCGGCACCCTCGGGTCGCTACGGACCTCTCGTCAGCGTCACCCGGTTCGACGTCGCGCCGCCCGAGCTCGAGTGGCAGCTACCCCTCAACGGTGAGCTCTACCGGCTCATGCCGGGCTCGGACCGGCCCGACTACTCGCTGCTCGTCCTCGAGCGCCCGGTGCACTTCTATCCCGCGGAGGGGTTCGACCTCGGCCGCGTCGAGCCGGAGCAGCGCGTCCAGGACCGGCGCGGCCGCCGGATGGTGCGGGTCCACGCGATGCTGCTGTGCGCGCGCTTCGTCGGCCAGCAGCTGCACCCGGGCATGAGGGATCTGGCGGTCAACCTCGCCTACGTCATCGACAACTCGCTCGCGCGCGACGCCGTCGTGGACTTCGCCAAGATCGAGTTCGCCGCCGTCGGCTTCCTCAGCGAGGGACACTCGCCGCGCCCGTCCGAGGGGTCCGCGTCCGGGTCCGCACCGGAGGTCGTCGACCCCGACGACGCGTCGGCACGCGTCGGCGAACTGCTCGACGGTGTGGCCCGCACGCTGCACGCCGGCGTCGTCGCGTTCCGGGGCCGGGACGTCGAGCGCCTCGCGGCCACCATCACGGTCGGGCCCGACCACCGGCTCACCGGCCTGTCCGGCAACGCCGACGGGCAGGCCCCCGTCCCGACGCCCGAGACGTTCGACCGGCTCAACGCGGCTCTCGCGGGGCTGGCCCGGCTCGGGGCGGCCGGCCGCGTCGCGTCGGTGACGCTGCACGTCGAGGACGGCCGGCCACGGCACGAGGTCACCGCCACGCACGGCTAGGGATCCGCGGTCGCCGGCTGTGCGGTGGGCTCAGCCGACGACGTCGTGGTAGGCGGTCACGGCCTCCGGGCGGGCCCGCCGGCCGGTGCTGATCTCCCAGACGCCGCCGTCGAAGCTCTCGAAGACGAGGACGGCATCGGCCCCCGACGTGTACTCGACGAACTCGCACGTGCCGTCCCGGCCGGTGCCGGTGTCGCCGGTGGCCGTGTACGTGGCCGTGCCGGCCTCGTCGAGGTCCCACTCGCGCCCGTCGAGGGTGAGGCCGCGCAGATCCGGCTCGCCGACGAGGTCGTGGCGCGCGGTCCACTCGATGACGGTGTCGCGGTCGCGGGGGCTGACCGCGACCCACTCGCGGCTGCCCGACCGTGACCCCTCGACGCAGTGCTCGCGCCACCGACGCCCGTCGCTGACGAAGCGGAGCGTCCCGAGCACGCGCCGGGGCCGGCCCTCGACCTCGATGACGGCACCGGGCTCGACCTGCGAGGCCAACAGCTGTGCCCGCATCAGCCCTCCTCGTCGCTCCCGGCTCCCATCCCCGCCATGCGGCCTGCTCACAGGGTAGGGGTGCCCGACGCCGAATGGGGGGAGGGTGAACTCGCGCGTAACTTCGCCCCTGACCACTCGTTTCCCAGACAACCGAGTCGAGACGGTCGAGACAACGAGTAGGTGCCACATGGGTGTGGAGATCGCGGTCAGCGGTCTGACCAAGACCTTCGGGTCGCAGACGATCTGGAAGGACGTCACCCTGACGCTCCCCGCCGGGGAGATCTCGGTGATGCTGGGCCCCTCGGGCACCGGGAAGTCGGTCTTCCTCAAGACCCTCGTCGGGCTGCTCAAGCCCGACGCCGGGTCGATCGTCATCAACGGCCAGGACCTCACGCGGCTGCGTGAGCACGACCTCTACGAGGTCCGCAAGCTCTTCGGCGTCCTCTTCCAGGACGGTGCCCTCTTCGGGTCGATGAACCTCTACGACAACATCGCCTTCCCCCTCCGCGAGCACACGCGCAAGTCCGAGTCGGAGATCCGGGGCATCGTCGGGGAGAAGATCGAGCTCGTCGGGCTCCAGGGCGCCGAGGGCAAGCTGCCCGGCGAGATCTCCGGGGGCATGCGCAAGCGGGCCGGCCTCGCCCGGGCCCTCGTGCTCGACCCCGAGATCATCCTCTTCGACGAGCCGGACTCCGGCCTGGACCCGGTGCGCACGGCCTACCTCAACCAGCTGATCGTCGACCTCAACGCCCAGATCGAGGCGACGTTCCTCATCGTCACGCACGACATCAACACGGCCCGCACGGTGCCCGACAACATCGGGCTGCTCTACCACCGCCACCTGGCGATGTTCGGCCCCCGTGAGATGCTCCTGTCCTCCGAGGAGCCGGTCGTGCGTCAGTTCCTCAACGCCCAGCGCGTCGGGCCCATCGGCATGTCCGAGGAGAAGGACGCCGACGAGCTGGCCGCCGAGTCCGGCCAGGAGCTGCCGCCGCTGCCACCGATCGCCCTGCAGCTCGAGCCGTCCGACGGGTCGGCGCGGCGCACGGCCCGACCCGCCGGTGCATGGTGCCGTGAGAACGGGGTGACGCCGCCGCCCGGCTCGTTCGCCACCGACGGGCACCTGCGCCCGACGCCAGTGGGCCCGACGCCGCCCGCCTCGACGCCGCCGGCCCCGGCCACGGCGCAGGCGGCGGCCCTGGACGGGGTGCGCTGACGTGGCCGCACCCCTCACCGGCGCCCTCCGGCAGTCCGGCTCGCTCTTCGCGCTCGCGCTGGACGTCATGCGGTCCCTGCCGCGACGACCGTTCCAGGTCAAGGAGTTCGTCCAGCAGGCGTGGTTCATCGCCAGCGTGACGATCCTGCCGACCGCCCTCGTGTCCATCCCGTTCGGCGCCGTCATCGCCCTGCAGCTCGGCACCCTGACGCGTCAGCTCGGCGCCCAGTCCTACACGGGGGCGGCGAGCGTGTTGGCCGTCCTGCGTGAGGCGAGCCCCATCGTCACGGCGCTGCTCATCGCCGGCGCCGGTGGTTCGGCCATCTGCGCCGACCTCGGCTCGCGCAAGATCCGCGAGGAGATCGACGCGATGGAGGTGCTCGGGATCAGCCCGATCCAGCGCCTCGTCGTGCCCCGGGTGCTCGCCTCGATGCTCGTCGCCGTCCTCCTCAACGGCCTCGTCTCCGTCGTCGGTGTCGTCGGTGGCTACGTCTTCAACGTCATCGTCCAGGGCGGCACGCCGGGCGCGTACATCGCCAGCTTCACCGCGCTCGCCCAGCTGCCCGACCTCTGGACGGCCGAGGTCAAGGCGCTCGTCTTCGGCGCGATCGCCGCCGTGGTCGCCGCCTACAAGGGGCTCAACGCCGGCGGTGGGCCCAAGGGCGTCGGGGATGCCGTCAACCAGAGCGTCGTCATCACCTTCATGCTCCTGTTCGTCGTCAACTTCGTCATCACGGCCGTGTACTTCCAGGTCGTCCCGCAGAAGATCTGAGGCCGCGATGACGACGAAGACCCAGAACCCCGCGGCGGAGCGCCTGCTCCATCTCGCCAGCGCGCCGTCGCGCACGCTCGACTCGCTCGGGGAGCAGATGCGCTTCTACGTGCGCTCGCTCGCGTGGAGCGGCCGCACGCTGCGCCGCTACAAGAAGGAGGTCGTGCGCCTCCTCGCCGAGGTGTCGCTCGGCACGGGCGCGCTGTCGGTCATCGGCGGGACCGTCGGCGTCATCGCGTTCCTCGCCTTCTTCACCGGCACCGAGGTCGGCCTGCAGGGCTACTCCTCGCTCGACCAGCTGGGCACCGGCGCCTTCACCGGGTTCTTCTCCGCCTACCTCAACACCCGCGAGATCGCCCCGCTCGTGGCCGGGCTCGCGCTAGCGGCGACGGTGGGCTGCGGGTTCACCGCCCAGCTCGGCGCGATGCGCATCTCCGAGGAGGTCGACGCGCTCGAGGTCATGGGCATCCCCTCGCTGCCCTTCCTCGTCACGACCCGGATGATCGCCGGGTTCGTCGCCGTCGTGCCGCTCTACGTCCTCGGCCTGCTCAGCTCCTACGCGGCCACCCGGTTCATCTCGACCTCGTACTTCGGCCAGAGCGAGGGCACCTACGACCACTACTTCCACCTGTTCCTGCCACCGGGCGACGTCTTCTGGTCCTTCGGCAAGGTCATGGTGTTCGCGGTCGTCATCATCCTCATCCACTGCTACTACGGCTACACGGCCTCGGGAGGCCCGGCCGGCGTCGGCGTCGCGGTCGGCAAGGCGGTGCGCACCTCCATCGTGGCGATCAACATCGTCGACTTCTTCCTGTCCCTCGCGATCTGGGGCGCGACGACGAGCGTGAGGATCGCCGGATGACCGCCACCGCGCACCAGCCCGTCACCGACGTCAGCACGGACTCGACACCCGGGCCGGTCACCCAGCACACGCGCAAGCGGCTGGGGCAGAAGGCCTACGGCATGGTCTTCGTCGTCGTCGTCGCCCTCCTCGTCGCCCTGTCGGTCGCCACCTTCCAGAAGCGCTTCACGCCGGTCGTCATGGTCACCCTCGAGACCAACCGCCTCGGCAGCCAGCTGCAGGAGAGCAGCGACGTCAAGCTGCGCGGCCTGCTCGTCGGCGAGGTCCGAAGCGTCTCGGTGACGCCTGACGGCGCCCGGCTCGAGCTGGCGCTGCAGCCGGACCAGGTCGGCCGGATCCCCGCGAACGTCAACGCCCGCCTCCTGCAGAAGACCCTCTTCGGAGAGCGGTACGTCGACCTCGTCACGGTCGCCGCGCCGAGCGCGAGGCACCTGCAGGCCGGTGACGTCATCACCCAGGACCGCAGCGCCGTCGGCATCGAGCTCGAGAGCGTCCTCGACGACCTCTACCCGCTGCTGCGCACCGTCCAGCCGGCCAAGCTGGCCACCACCCTGAACGCCCTCTCGACGACGCTCGACGGGCGTGGGGACCGCATAGGACGCAACCTGCAGCTGCTCGACCGCTACCTCAAGGCGATCAACCCGCAGATGCCCGTCATCGCCGACGACGTCAGCCTCCTCGCCGACGTCGCCGGCCTCTACGCCGACGTCAGCCCGGACCTCTTCCGGCTCACCGAGTCGCTGCGCGTCACCAACCGGACGGTCGTCGAGAAGGACCAGCAGCTGGCCGCGTTCCTCGTCGGCACGGCGGGGTTCGCCGACACCACGGCAGGCTTCCTGCGCGACAACGGCGACCGGATCATCCAGGTCGGACGCGTGTCGCGCCCGACGCTGCAGCTGCTGTCCGAGTACTCCCCGATCTACCCGTGCATGGCCTCCGGTCTCGTCAACTGGCTGCCGCGAGTCAACGAGGCCTTCTCCGGCGGCACCTTCCACATCACGCTCGAGGTCGTCCCACCGCGTCCGGCCTACCAGCCCGGGGAGGAGCCGCGATGGCAGGACAAGCGCGGCCCGAACTGCTACGGCCTGCCGAACCCCGCTGGCTCCCAGTCGAACCCGTTCAAGGGCCACCACTTCGACGACGGCACCCGACCGGCCGGCAGCGGCACCCCGTTCAGCGGAGTTCCGCAGGCGCTGCTCGGGGAGGCCGGTGCCTCCGACTCCGGCACGGCCGGAACCGTCGACGAGCAGCGCGTCGTCGCGGCGCTGCTCGCCCGTGACGACTCGGACGACGCCGCCCCGAGCGGCATCCAGACGCTGCTCGCCGGGCCGCTCATGCGCGGGACGGTGGTGAGCACCCGATGAGGTGGAAGGCATCGCTCGTCAAGCTCGTCGTGTTCGCGCTCGTGACCCTCGCGGCCACCGGCGTCCTCGCGATGACCATCGCCAACATCCAGCTCGGTTCCAAGGCGACGTACACCGCCCTGGTCACCGACGCCACCGGCGTCGTCGAGGGACAGGACGTGCGGATCGCGGGCGTCCGGGTGGGGGAGGTCGAGGACGTCCGGGTGGCCCGGGCGCCGGGCACCGGGCAGGCGGTCGCGCAGGTCGACTTCACGGTGCTCAAGAGCTCGGTGCTGACCCGCGGCACCGAGGTCACCGTCAAGTACCGCAACCTCGTGGGCCAGCGCTACCTCGCGCTGACCCAGGGGACCGGGTCGGCCGCACCGCTGCCCGATGGTGCGACGATCCCGCTGGCGCGCACGCACCCGGCCCTCGACCTCACCGTCCTGTTCAACGGCTTCAAGCCGCTCTTCGCGGCGCTGTCGCCCAAGGACGTCAACGAGCTGTCGGGCCTCCTCATCGAGACGCTCCAGGGCGAGGGCGGCAACGTCAACGCGCTGCTGGCCAAGACCGCGAGCCTCACCTCGACCCTCGCCGACCGCGACGCCGTCATCGGACGCACCATCGACAACCTCAACGCCGTCCTCGGCACCGTCGACGCCCACGACCAGCAGCTGCTCGACCTCATCGACCAGCTCCAGCGGTTCACCAGCGGCCTTGCCGCCGACCGCGAGACCATCGGGCGCACCCTGTCCGGGATCAACGACCTCTCCGCCGAGACCGCCGACCTGCTGGTGACCACGCGTCCGCTCATCAAGGACGACGTCGCCCAGCTGCGGACCCTGTCGACGACGCTCAACAAGCCCGCCAACGTCAAGCTGTTCGAGGACTTCGTCACGTCGGCGCCGCGGCGCATCGAGACCCTGACCCGTACCGCCACGTACGGCTCGTGGTTCAACTTCTACCTGTGCCGCTTCGACACGAGGAGCCCCATCCTGCCCGGCGTCTCCCCCTCCTACGACGTCTCGTCCGCGAGGTGCCAGCCATGAGGTCGCGCAGCATCCCGTTCCGCGAGCGCAACCCCGTCCCGATCGGTGCCGCCGGGCTCGTCGTCATCGCGCTGCTCCTGTTCCTCGCGTTCAACGCCTCGAGCCTGCCGGTCATCGGCGGCGGCACCGGCTACAGCGCGGCCTTCACCGAGGCCGGCGGCATCCGCCCCGACGACGACGTGCGCCTCGCCGGCGTCAAGGTCGGCAAGGTCACCGGCGTCGACCTCGAGGGGTCGCACGTGCGCGTCGACTTCGTCGTCACCGACGACTCCGTGCAGCTCGGCTCGCTGACCGGCGCCTCGATCCGCATGAAGACCCTGCTGGGGGAGAAGTACGTCGCCCTCGACCCGAAGGGCAGCGGGCGGCTCGACGCCGGGTCGCAGATACCGACGACGCGCACCGTCAGCTCCTACGACGTCATCAACGCCTTCCAGGACCTCACGACGACGACCGAGCGCATCGACACCGACCAGCTCGCGAAGTCCCTGACCGTCATGGCCACCGAGTTCCGCGACAGTCCGAAGTACGTCCGCTCGACGCTCGACGGCCTGTCGCGCCTGTCGCGCACCGTCGCCGGCCGCGACGAGCAGCTGTCCGCGCTGCTCCAGCGGGCCAACCGGGTCACCGGGCTGCTCAAGAGCCGCAACGAGCAGGTCGGCACGCTGATCCGCGACGCCGACGCACTCATGGTCGAGCTGGCCAAGCGTCGGGAGGAGATCCGCACGCTGTTCCGCAACACCTCGGCCCTGGCCCAGCAGCTCACCGGGCTCTCCCGTGACAACCGCGCCCAGCTCAAGCCCGCGCTCGACGAGCTCGACCGCACCCTCGCCCTGCTCCAGAAGCACGACGCCGACCTCCAGAAGACGATCAAGCTCATGGCCCCCTTCACCCGCGTCTACGCCAACACCCTCGGCACCGGCCGCTGGTTCGACACATGGGTCAGCAACCTCGTCGTGCCGGTCGGCACGCCCGGGCTCTCCCTTCCCGGCACCTCGCTGCCGCAGCTGCTCGGGGGTGGACGCTGATGGCCGCCGCCGTTGCCGCCCGCTCGCGGTCCCTGCTCACGATGCTCGTGGTCGCCGTCGCGGTCGTGGCGCTTGCCGCCGGGGCGTACACCTTCTGGCCGCGTGCCGAGCAGACGACCGTCAGCGCCGACTTCACCCGCGCCGTCGGGCTGTACCCCGGCTCGGACGTCCGCATCCTCGGGGTGCGCGTCGGGCAGGTGGACACGGTCGTGCCCGAGGGCGACCACGTCCACGTCACCTTCAGCTACGACGCCAGGTACCGGGTGCCCGCCGACGCCAAGGCCGCGATCGTCGCGCCGTCGCTGGTGTCCGACCGGTACGTGCAGCTCCTGCCCGTCTACACCTCCGGTCCCGCCCTCGCGGCCGGTACGCGAATCCCGTTGGAGCGCACGGCGGTCCCCGTCGAGCTCGATCGCGTCTCGCAGAGCCTCGACGACCTCATGGTGGCACTCGGCCCGGACGGCGCGAACAGGCAGGGAGCCCTGTCGCAGCTGCTCGAGACGTCGGCCGCCAACCTCGACGGCAACGGCACGAAGATCAACGGCACGGTCCACGACCTGTCCACGGCCCTGTCGACCCTCTCGGGCAGCCGCGAGGACCTCTTCGGCACGGTGCGGAACCTGCAGTCCTTCACCTCGATGCTCGCGACGAACAACGACCAGGTGCGCCGCCTCAACAGCGACCTCGCGACCGTGGCCGTGCAGCTGTCCGCCGAGCGCGACGACCTCCGGTCGGCGCTGAAGAACCTCGGCGTCGCGGTCGACGAGGTGCAGTCGTTCGTCAGGGACAACCGCGCGCTCGTCAAGACCGACCTCGACCGCGCCGTCGCCGTCACCGGCTCGCTCGTCAAGCAGCGTGACGCGCTGGCCCAGGTGCTCGAGAACGCACCGACCGCGCTGTCGAACCTGCAGAACGCCTACCACCCGCAGACCGGCACTCTCGACACCCGCAACAACGCCAAGGGCCTGGACGACCCGCTGCTGCTCGTCTGCTCGATCCTCACCGGGCCGACGCACAGCGGCAACAGCAAGCTGTGCGACACCCTGCGCTCGGCCCTGCTGCTCAGGCTGCCGCAGCTGCCCGCCCTGCCGAGCGGCACCCTGCTGCGTGGCACGCCGCAGCCGGGCGGCCTCGTCGACCTCCGCGGAGCCGACCCGTCCCTCGGCGGCCTGCTCGGGGGTGGTCGCTGATGTCGGCCCACACCCCGCAGGAGCCCTCGATGCGTCCGGTCCGCACCGCCCTCAAGGCCACGGCGACCGCCGTCGTCGCCTGCCTCGCCGTCGGTGGCTGCAACGCCTACGACCTGCCGCTGCCCGGCGGAGCCGGCACGGGCGACGACGCCTACACCGTCACCGCCGAGTTCTCCGACGTGCTCGACCTCGTGCCCCAGTCCTCGGTCAAGGTCAACCAGGTCAGCGTCGGCACCGTCGAGGACATCTCGGTCAACGGCTGGACGGCGACGGTGCGCCTGCGCTTGCCCCGCTCCGTCGTCCTGCCCGACAACGCGACCGCTGAGCTCAAGCAGACCTCCCTGCTCGGCGAGAAGTACGTGGCGCTGGCCCCGCCCACCGGGGTCGCGCCCGAGGGACGCCTGTCCGACGGCGACCGCATCCCGCTGTCGCGCACGACCCGCAACCCCGAGGTGGAGGAGGTGCTCGGCGCGCTGTCCCTGCTGCTCAACGGCGGCGGCGTCGCGCAGCTCAAGACGATCGAGGCCGAGCTCGACAACGCCCTGCGTGGTCGCACGGCCGACGTCCGCGACGTCATCGGCCAGCTCGACACCTTCGTCGGCGGTCTCGACGCGCAGAAGTCCGAGATCGTCCGGGCGCTCGACGGCATCGACCGGCTGAGCGCCACGCTCGCCGAGCACCGCGACGACATCGGCAAGGCCCTCGAGGAGCTGCCCAAGGGCCTGAAGATCCTCGCCGACCAGCGCCGGCAGCTGACCGCGATGCTCACCGCCCTCGACCGGCTCGGCGCCGTCGGCACTCGCGTCATCAAGGGCTCCAGGGCCGACCTCGAGGCCAACCTGCGGGCCGTCAGCCCGATCCTGCGCCAGCTCAACAAGGCCGGCGACGACCTGCCCAAGAGCTTCCAGCTGCTGCTGACCTACCCCTTCCCGAACAACGCCCAGTCGACGATCAAGGGCGACTACACCAACCTCTGGGCCACCCTCGACACCGACGTCGGCACCATCGCCGACAACCTCGGCATCGGCAGGCTGCCCGCCGGGGGCCTGCCGTCGCTGCCGGGTGTCCCGCTGCCGTCCGTTCCCTCCGTCCCCTCTGTGCCGAAGGTCCCGGTGCCCACCGTCCCCGGCGTGCCCCTGCCGACGACCCTGCCCGGGCTGCCGCTCGGCCAGTCGGCGTCGGGGCCGGGCTCCGACGGGTCGGCCTGGTCCTCGCTGTTCCCGACGGGAGGCTCCCGGTGATCACCCGTACCGTCCGCATCCAGCTGGCCGTCTTCGCGCTGCTGTCCGTCGTGCTCGTGGCCGTGCTGTCGGCCAGGTACGTCGGCCTCACCGACAAGATCATCGGCGGCAGCTACGTCGTGTCGGCCGACCTCGCCGAGTCCGGCGGCATCTTCGTCGGGGCCGAGGTCACCTACCGGGGTGTCACAGTCGGCCGCGTCGAAGCGATGCGCCTGTCCGGCAACGGAGTTCGCGTCGACGCCCGCCTCGACCGAGGCACCGAGGTGCCCAAGGACACCAGGGCCGTCGTCGAGAACCGGTCAGCCGTCGGCGAGCAGTACCTCGACCTCCAGCCGCGCACCGACCGCGCGCCCTACCTCGCCGCGGGTGACGTCGTGCCCCGCGAGGACACCGCGTTCCCGATCCGCATCGACCAGCTGCTGCGGCACGTCGACCGGACCGTCGCGTCGGTGCCCCGCGACGCGCTCGTCACGACCGTCGACGAGCTCGGTGACGCCTTCGCCGACGGCGGGTCCGACCTCCAGCGGCTCGTCGACGCGGGTGACCGGCTGACGGTCGCCGCGACGCAGGCGCTCCCCGAGACGACGACGCTCATCGACGACGGCCGAATCGTCCTGACGACCCAGAAGCAGAGCGGGAGGGACATCCGCGCCAGCATCGCGGGCTTCGCCGACGTCGCGGACGCCCTGAAGCAGGCCGACCCGGACCTGCGCCTGGTCCTCGACCGCGGGGCCACCGCCGTCACCCAGCTCGACGCCCTCATTCGCGAGAACAAGCAGAGCCTCGCGGCGCTGCTCGCGAACTTCATCACCATCGGCAACGTCACGACGGCGCGGCTCGACGGCATCGAGCAGATGCTCGTCACCTACCCCGACGTCGTCACGGGCGGCTTCACCGTGATCCCCGGAGACGGCACCGCGCACTTCGGTCTGGTCCTCAACGCCGACGACCCCAAGGCCTGCGTGGCCGGCTACGAGGGGACCCGGAAGGTCGAGCCGCACCGGACGACGAACCTCCCGCCGACCAACTTCGACGCACACTGCGCCGCCGCCCGCGGCTCGGGCACCAACGTCCGGGGTGCGCAGAACGAGCCGAAGCCCCGCCCCGGCGGTGGCAGCGCCCAGAGCGGTGCCAGCTACCCGATGGCCTTCGGGTCGACGCCGGTGGCCCTCGGAAACGCGGCCGTGACCTCCGACAGCCCCGCCTCGTTGTCCGTACAGGCACCGGTCGCCCCGACCGGTGGACCCGGTTCGACACCGAACCCGACCAGCACCACCGACAACGGTCCGAGCTGGCTCTGGATGATGCAGGAGGCGCTCCGCTAGGCGTCGCACACCCAGGGTCGTCCGGGCCGGTGACGGAAGGACACCCCTCGAATGACCACGGTCACCCAGCGACCCACCGACCGGGGCGGACCGACGCCCGACGACACCGAGGCCCGGCAGCCAGGCACCCGGCAGCCAGGCACCCCGGAACCGCGCACCACGGAACCGCGCACCCGGCAGCCGCGCACCAGGCGTCCTTCCGCGCGCGTCCTCTGGGCGCTGGCGGCGGTGTTCCTCCTCGCGGCCCTCGCCGTCACGGCGACGCTCGGGCGCGCCGCGTGGCAGGCCCGTCAGGCCGACGAGTCACGCTCGGCGGCGCTCGCCGCCGGACGGCAGATCGCCGTGAACTTCGTGACGATGCGTGCCTCCTCCTTCGACGCGGACACCAAGCGCGTCCTCGACGACGCCACCGGCCAGTTCCGCACCGAGTACGCCTCCACCCTGGCCCAGCTCAAGCCGGTCGTCACCGCGAACAAGACGGTTTCGACCGTCGAGCGCGCCGAGGCCGCTCTCGTCTCCGCCGACGACGACTCGGCCCGCGTCATCGTCGGGGTGGTCGCCCCGACGACCAACGCGTCGACGAGCACACCCGAGAAGAAGACGTACCGCCTGCGCCTCGACCTCGTGCGCGTCGGTGACGCCTGGAAGGTGAACGCCCTTGACTTCGTCAGCTGACACCCGCCGGACGACGCCTCCCGCCGCGTCGCCGAGGACGGCCGGCGCCCGCCGCCGCGTCGCCGGCTCCCGCCGCCGCGAGACCACCGGTCCTGGCCGTGCCGAGGTGCTGCCCACCCTGACCGCCCCGCCGACCGGCGCGGTCACGGCTCCCGCGGCCCGCGCCGTGCGCGTCGAGGCGTCCCCGGAGGCCGTGACCCCCGCGGCCCCCGACGTGCGCGTCGGAGCACCCGCCGAGGCCGGCGCGGACGCGCCGCAACCTGGGCGCCGGCTGTGGCCGGCCGCCACCGCGGCGGTCCTCGCGCTCGCGCTGCTCGCGACGACGCTCGTGCTGTCGCTGCGTCCGACCGTCACGGACGCCGACCGCAGCGCGGCCGTCGGCTCGGCCCGCACGACGCTCGAGAGCCTCCTCAGCTACAGCGGCACCACCTTCGACCAGCACGTCGCCCAGGTGACGCCGCAGCTCGCCTCGCCGTTCCGCGAGCAGTTCACGAAGGTCGCGGCGGCCGACATCAAGCCGATGGCGGTCAAGAACGGTGCGACCGTCCAGGCAAAGGTCTACGACGCCGGCGTCATGGACACGACCGGCGACGGCGGTGAGGGCACGACCGTCCGCGTCCTCGCCTTCGTCAACCAGGCGACGACGACGACGACGGCGAGCACGACCCCCGCGATCGACCAGAACCGGGTCATCGCGACGATGCGGAAGGTGGGGGAACGCTGGCTCGTCAGCGACCTGGCCGCATTCTGAAAGGGGCTGGTCCCGGGCGCCCAGAGGGGGTCGTCCGGGACCGGGGCGGGGGAGCCCAGCGGTTGGCATACTGCCTCCTGTGAAGCTCATCCAGGCCAACGGTGTCCCCGAGTCCCTCGCCCGCGTCCACGCTCCGCAGGCCCCTCCGGTCCGTGTCGGAGTCGTCCAGCACGCGTGGGTCGAGGACCCCGCGGCCCTCGTCGACACCCTCCGGGACGGCGTCCGGACGGCAGCCGAGGCGGGAGCGTCGGTCGTCTTCCTGCCCGAGCTGACCCTGTCGCGCTACCCGGCCGACGCGCTGCCCGAGGGCACCCCGAACGCGACCGCCGAGGACCTCGAGACCGGTCCGACGGTCACCTTCGCCCGTGACGCTGCCCGGGACTTCGGCGTCCACGTGCACGCCTCGCTCTACGAGCGGGCCGACGCCCCGGACGGGGCGGCCGACGGCCTCGGCTTCAACACCGCCGTCCTCGTGGCCCCGAGCGGGCAGCTCGTGGCCCGCACCCGCAAGACCCACATCCCCGTGACGGCCGGGTACTACGAGGACCGGTACTTCCGCCCCGGCCCGCCCGAGGCCGCCTACCCGGTCGTCGAGCTCGACGACCCGGCGATGCGCCTCGGCCTGCCGACGTGCTGGGACGAGTGGTTTCCCGAGGTCGCGCGGCTCTACTCCCTCGCGGGGGCGCAGGTGCTGTGCTACCCGACGGCGATCGGGTCCGAGCCGGACCACCCCGACTTCGACACGCAGCCGCTGTGGCAGCAGGTCATCGTCGGCAACGGCATCGCCAACGGCCTGTTCATGGTCGTGCCGAACCGCTACGGCACCGAGGGACTCATCACGTTCTACGGCAGCTCGTTCATCTCGGATCCCTACGGCCGGATCCTCGTCCAGGCCCCGCGGGACGAGGCAGCCGTCCTCGTCGCCGACCTCGACCTCGCCCAGCGCCGGGACTGGCTCGAGCTGTTCCCCTTCCTGGCCACCCGGCGCCCCGACTCCTACGCCGCTCTCGCCGAGCCGGTCCGGGCCGAGCACCGCCGCGAGGTCGACGCGTGAGCGTGCCCGCCACCGACGCCACGGGCGCCACCGGAGACACCGACGCCACCGGTGACACCGACGCGGCGGCTGCCCCGGCGGCGCCCGGCTGGCGGATGCCCGCCGAGACCGAGCCGCACGACTGCACGTGGATGGCCTGGCCGAGCCGGGGCTACACGCTCGGGGAGACCCCCGAGGAGGTGGCGACCGCGCGCGCGACGTGGGCGGCCGTCGCCGCCGCCGTCGTCGAGTTCGAGCCGGTCAGGATGGTCGTCACCCCGGCCGACCTGCCCGTCGCCGAGTCGCTCCTGCCCCCTGACGTCGAGCTCGTGCCCGCCGCCCTCGACGACGCGTGGATGCGCGACATCGGCCCGACGTTCGTCCGCTCGGCGGACGGCACGCGGCTCGGCGCCGTCGACTGGGTCTTCAACGGCTGGGGGGCCCAGGCGTGGGCCACGTGGGAGCACGACGCCCGCATCGGCTCGTTCGTCGCGGGCCTGGCCGGCGCCGAGCGCATCGGCTCGGCACTCGTCAACGAGGGCGGCGGCATCCACGTCGACGGGATCGGCACCGTCCTGCTGACCGAGACCGTCCAGCTGGACCCGGGGCGCAACCCGGACCTGACCCGGGCCGACGTCGAGGCCGAGCTCGCGCGAACCCTCGGAGCCACGGCCTTCGTGTGGCTCCCGCGCGGACTGACCCGCGACTACGACGAGTTCGGCACCCGCGGGCACGTCGACATCGTCGCGACGATCCCGAGCCCCGGTGTCGTGCTCCTGCACGAGCAGCAGGATCCGGCCCATCCCGACCATGCTGTGTCCCGGATGCTGCGCGAGCTGCTCGAGGACGCCCACGACGCGCGCGGCGAGCGCTTCGAGGTCGTCGGCGTCCCCGCCCCGCGCACCCTGTCCGACGCCGAGGGTCCCGTCGACTGGTCCTACCTCAACCATCTCGTCGTCAACGACGGCGTCATCGCCTGCACCTTCGGCGACCCGCAGGACGACGCGTCGCTCGGGGTGCTGCGCGAGGCCTATCCCGGGCGCCGCGTCGTCGGCGTCGAGGCCCGCCCGCTCTTCGACCGCGGCGGCGGCATCCACTGCATCACCCAGCAGCAGCCGGCTCTCTGACGCGCGTCCACGCAGGTCAGCCGGGCTGTCGGGCCTGCGGCAGCCGGCGGTGGACGTCCTCGCTCATCCGCACGACCGAGACACCGAGCTCGAGGCAGATGCGCACGATCGCGAGCCAGATGACGGCAGCGACCGGGCCGAAGACCAGGACGACGAGCCCTGTGCCGACGCTCGTGGCAAAGCCGCCGACGACGACGAGGACGTAGACGACCGCCGCCCAGACGATCGCCAGCACGTAGACGATGCGCACGATCGTCGGCGTGACGAAGGTCGTGAAGGTGACGTCGAACAGGGCCTGGAAGAAGCCGGCCGACGAGTCTGCGGGGGCCTCACCGGACGGGCCGGGAGCCGACGGGCCGGCAGGGGGCGATCCGGGAGCCGACGGGCCGGCAGCGGGTGATCCGGGCGCGGGGGAGCCGGGCGCGGGGGAGCCGAAGGCGCCCTGCTCCCGCGGGTTCTGGTCGGACATGGTGCGATCTCCTTCTCGAGTGGGCCCCGGGGCACGCCCGGCACGGCCGGTCGCGCCCAGCCTAGGGACGCCCGGTGCGCGGCGACGGGACCGGCGCGGGACGCCTCCGGACGGTGGGCGAGGGGCCCTCGCGGAGGCTCCCGACGCGCCCGCGAGGTGGGTGGCTCTTGACGGGCCGCCCGTTGAGCGCCATATTCGACGCGTTCGCATTGCGAGCTCCCGGTCCGGGAGCGTGGCAGGCAGCCGCCGCGGCTGACACGGGTGACCACCTGTGGGCAGGCTCCGGCAGGCGTCTCCGCTCTTGACCCGGCTGGACACTCCTGCCCTTTGCCGGTAGGCTGGGCCTTTGCGCTGCCCTGCCCTCTCTCCGCGTGTCCAGTCAGGCTGACCACCGTGCCGTCCGGTACGAGTTCTGACCCGGGTCCCGTGAGCGAAGCCATGCGGCAACGCGGATCTGAAGATTCGAAAAGGCCCGTGGAAGGACCCTCCTTGGCTGCCTCGCGTACTGCGACGAACATGTCCACCGCACAGACCCCTTCGGGGCGTCTGTCCTTCGCGAAGATTCGCGAACCGCTCGAGGTCCCCGACCTCCTGGCCCTTCAGACGGAGAGCTTCGACTGGCTGCTCGGCAACGAGCGCTGGCAGGCCCGCGTCGCCGCGGCCAAGGCCGAGGGGCGCACCGACGTCCCGGACCGGTCCGGGCTCGAGGAGATCTTCGAGGAGATCTCGCCGATCGAGGACTTCAGCGGCTCGATGTCGCTGTCGTTCCGCGACCACCGCTTCGAGGAGACGCGCAAGACGATCGAGTCGTGCAAGGAGCGCGACCAGACCTACGACGCCCCGCTCTTCGTCACCGCCGAGTTCATGAACGCCCAGACGGGTGAGATCAAGAGCCAGACGGTCTTCATGGGCGACTTCCCGCTCATGACCGAGCGCGGCACCTTCATCATCAACGGCACCGAGCGTGTCGTCGTGTCCCAGCTGGTCCGCAGCCCGGGCGTCTACTTCGAGCGCACGCCCGACAAGACGTCCGACAAGGACATCTACACGGCCAAGATCATCCCGAGCCGCGGCGCCTGGCTCGAGTTCGAGATCGACAAGCGCGACATGGTCGGCGTCCGCGTCGACCGCAAGCGCAAGCAGTCCGTCACGGTGCTCCTCAAGGCGCTCGGCTGGACCGAGGCCCAGATCCTCGAGGAGTTCGGCGACTTCGAGTCGATGCGGATGACCCTCGAGAAGGACCACACGCAGGGCCAGGACGACGCCCTGCTCGACATCTACCGCAAGCTGCGCCCGGGCGAGCCGCCGACGAAGGAGGCCGCGCAGACGCTGCTCGACAACCTCTACTTCAACGGCAAGCGCTACGACCTCGCCAAGGTCGGCCGGTACAAGATCAACAAGAAGCTCGGCCTCGACGCGCCGATCAACGACTCGACGCTGTCCATCGACGACATCGTCAAGACGATCAAGTTCATCGTGACGCTGCACGACGGCGGCGACTCGATGAAGGGCGTCAAGCAGGGCGAGGAGATCGACGTCCGCGTCGAGGTCGACGACATCGACCACTTCGGCAACCGCCGCCTGCGGTCGGTCGGCGAGCTCATCCAGAACCAGGTCCGCACCGGCCTGTCCCGCATGGAGCGCGTCGTCCGCGAGCGCATGACCACGCAGGACGTCGAGGCCATCACGCCGCAGACCCTGATCAACATCCGCCCCGTCGTGGCGTCGATCAAGGAGTTCTTCGGCACCTCGCAGCTGTCGCAGTTCATGGACCAGAACAACCCGCTCGCGGGCCTGACGCACAAGCGGCGTCTGTCGGCCCTCGGCCCGGGTGGTATCTCCCGTGACCGCGCGCAGATGGAGGTCCGTGACGTCCACCCGTCGCACTACGGCCGCATGTGCCCGATCGAGACGCCGGAAGGCCCGAACATCGGCCTCATCGGCTCGCTCGCCTCGTACGGCCGCATCAACGCGTTCGGCTTCATCGAGACCCCGTACCGCAAGGTCGAGAAGGGCCACGTCACCGACGAGATCCACTACCTGTCCGCCGACGAGGAGGACCGCTACGTCGTCGCGCAGGCCAACGCCCAGCTCGACCTCGACGGCAACTTCGTCGACGAGCGGGTCCTCGTGCGCACCAAGGGTGGCGAGGTGGAGCTCGTGCCCGGTGAGGACGTCGACTACATGGACGTCTCGCCGCGCCAGATGGTCTCGGCCGCGACGGCGATGATCCCGTTCCTCGAGCACGACGACGCCAACCGTGCCCTCATGGGCGCCAACATGCAGCGTCAGGCCGTCCCGCTCGTCAAGAGCGAGGCGCCCCTCGTCGGCACCGGCATGGAGTACCGCGCCGCCCTCGACTCTGGCGACGTCGTCCGCGCCGACAAGCCCGGCGTCGTGCAGGAGGTCTCGGCCGACCTCGTCACGGTGGCCAACGACGACGGCACGTACCAGACGTACCGCATCGCCAAGTTCGCCCGCTCCAACCAGGGCACGAGCTACAACCAGGTCGTCGTCGTCAACGAGGGCGACCGCCTGGAGGCCGGCTCGGTCATCGCCGACGGTCCCGCCACGGACAAGGGCGAAATGGCGCTCGGGCGCAACCTGCTCGTCGCGTTCATGTCGTGGGAGGGTCACAACTACGAGGACGCGATCATCCTGTCGCAGCGCCTCGTGCAGGACGACGTCCTCTCCTCGATCCACATCGAGGAGCACGAGGTCGACGCCCGTGACACCAAGCTCGGCCCCGAGGAGATCACCCGGGACATCCCGAACGTCTCCGAGGACGTCCTCGCCGACCTCGACGAGCGCGGCATCATCCGCGTCGGGGCCGAGGTGCGCGACGGCGACCTCCTCGTCGGCAAGGTCACGCCCAAGGGCGAGACCGAGCTGACGCCGGAGGAGCGCCTGCTCCGTGCGATCTTCGGCGAGAAGGCTCGCGAGGTCCGCGACACCTCCCTCAAGGTGCCGCACGGCGAGACCGGCACGGTCATCGGCGTCAAGGAGTTCCGGGCCGACCAGGGCGACGACCTGCCCCCGGGCGTCAACCAGCTCGTCCGTGTCTACGTGGCCAACAAGCGCAAGATCACCGACGGTGACAAGCTCGCCGGCCGCCACGGCAACAAGGGCGTCATCTCCAAGATCCTCCCGGTCGAGGACATGCCGTTCCTCGAGGACGGCACGCCCGTCGACGTCGTGCTCAACCCGCACGGCGTGCCGCGACGGATGAACCTCGGCCAGATCCTCGAGCTGCACCTCGGCTGGGCCGCCTCCCGCGGCTGGAAGATCGAGGGCAACCCGGACTGGGCCAAGGAGATCGCGCCCGACGCCCACGAGGCCCCGCCCGGCTCCCGCGTCGCGACGCCCGTCTTCGACGGCGCGTCCGAGGACGTCGTGACCGGCCTGCTCGACTCGACGCTGAAGACGCGCGACGACGTGCGCCTCATCGACGCCTCGGGCAAGACGCGCCTGTTCGACGGCCGCTCCGGCGAGCCGTTCCCGGAGCCCGTCGCGGTCGGCTACATGTACATCCTCAAGCTGCACCACCTCGTCGACGACAAGATCCACGCGCGCTCGACGGGCCCGTACTCGATGATCACCCAGCAGCCGCTCGGCGGTAAGGCCCAGTTCGGTGGCCAGCGCTTCGGTGAGATGGAGGTCTGGGCGCTCGAGGCGTACGGCGCGGCCTACACGCTCCAGGAGCTGCTGACGATCAAGTCCGACGACGTCCCCGGACGCGTCAAGGTCTACGAGGCGATCGTCAAGGGCGAGAACATCCCCGACTCGGGCATCCCGGAGTCGTTCAAGGTCCTCCTCAAGGAGATGCAGTCCCTGTGTCTCAACGTCGAGGTCCTGAGCTCCGACGGCACGACGATCGAGATGAAGGAGTCCGACGAGGAGGTCTTCCGCGCGGCGGAGGAGCTCGGCATCGACCTGAGCCGGCGCGAGCCGTCCAGCGTCGAAGAGGTCTGAGAAGGCCCCCCAACGACAGGCGGTGCGTATGCCGCTGGGCCCGCTCAGCGGCATACGTCCCCTCGTCAACGAACACCACTCAGACCAAAGACTTAACGAGAGTTACGAGAGAAGGAACCACGTGCTCGACGTCAACTTCTTCGACGAGCTGCGCATCGGCCTTGCCACCGCGGAGTCCATCCGCCAGTGGAGCCACGGCGAGGTCAAGAAGCCCGAGACCATCAACTACCGCACCCTCAAGCCGGAGAAGGAGGGCCTGTTCTGCGAGCGCATCTTCGGCCCGACCCGGGACTGGGAGTGCAACTGCGGCAAGTACAAGCGCGTCCGCTTCAAGGGCATCATCTGTGAGCGCTGTGGCGTCGAGGTCACGCGCGCCAAGGTGCGCCGTGAGCGGATGGGCCACATCGAGCTCGCCGCGCCCGTCACCCACATCTGGTACTTCAAGGGCGTCCCGTCGCGCCTCGGGTACCTGCTCGACCTCGCCCCGAAGGACCTCGAGAAGGTCATCTACTTCGCGGCGTACATGATCACGTCCGTCGACGAGGAGCAGCGGCACGCCGACCTGCCCTCGCTCGAGGCGCAGATCCAGGTCGAGAAGAAGGAGATCGAGAACCGCCGCGACGCCGACGTCGAGGCGCGCGCGCAGCTGCTCGAGAAGGACATCGCCACGCTCGAGGCCGAGGGCGCCAAGGCCGACGCCAAGCGCAAGGTCCGCGACTCCGCCGAGCGCGAGATGAACAACATCCGCAAGCGCGCCGACCAGCAGGTCGAGCGGCTCGAGCAGGTCTGGGACCGGTTCAAGAACCTCAAGGTCCAGGACCTCGAGGGCGACGAGATCCTCTACCGCGAGATGCGTGACCGGTTCGGCCTCTACTTCGAGGGCGGCATGGGCGCGGCGGCGATCCAGAAGCGCCTCGAGTCCTTCGACCTCGAAGCCGAGGCCGAGGCGCTGACCGAGATCATCGCGACCGGCAAGGGCCAGAAGAAGACCCGCGCCATCAAGCGCCTCAAGGTCGTGTCGGCGTTCCAGACGACGACGAACCACCCGACCGGCATGGTCCTCGACGCGATCCCGGTCATCCCGCCGGACCTGCGCCCGATGGTGCAGCTCGACGGTGGCCGGTTCGCGACCTCGGACCTCAACGACCTCTACCGCCGCGTCATCAACCGCAACAACCGCCTCAAGCGACTGCTCGACCTCGGCGCGCCCGAGATCATCGTCAACAACGAGAAGCGGATGCTCCAGGAGGCCGTCGACAGCCTCTTCGACAACGGCCGCCGCGGTCGCCCGGTCACGGGCCCCGGCAACCGTCCGCTGAAGTCGCTGTCCGACATGCTCAAGGGCAAGCAGGGCCGGTTCCGCCAGAACCTGCTCGGCAAGCGCGTCGACTACTCCGGTCGTTCGGTCATCGTCGTCGGCCCGCAGCTCAAGCTGCACCAGTGCGGGCTGCCCAAGCAGATGGCGCTCGAGCTGTTCAAGCCGTTCGTCATGAAGCGCCTCGTCGACCTCGACCACGCGCAGAACATCAAGTCGGCCAAGCGCATGGTCGAGCGGGCCCGCCCGGTCGTGTGGGACGTCCTCGAAGAGGTCATCACCGAGCACCCGGTGCTGCTCAACCGTGCACCCACGCTGCACCGTCTCGGCATCCAGGCCTTCGAGCCGCAGCTCGTCGAGGGCAAGGCCATCCAGATCCACCCGCTCGTCTGCTCGGCCTTCAACGCCGACTTCGACGGTGACCAGATGGCCGTCCACGTGCCGCTGTCCGCGGAGGCGCAGGCCGAGGCCCGCATCCTCATGCTGTCGAGCAACAACATCCTCAAGCCGGCCGACGGTCGCCCCGTCACCATGCCGACGCAGGACATGATCACCGGTATCTACCACCTGACCGACGCGGTCGACGGTGGTGGTCTCGGTGCGGGTCGTGCCTTCACGTCCCCGGCCGAGGCCCGGATGGCCTTCGACCGTGGCGAGATCCAGCTCGGCTCGACGATCCGGCTGCGCCTGACCGACGTCGTCCCGCCGCTCGGCTATGCGCTGCCGGAGGGTGTCGAGGCCGGCGAGGACGGCCTCGTGCCGGCGCTGACGCTCGAGACGACCCTCGGTCGCGCGCTGTTCAACGACACGCTGCCGGTGGACTACCCGTTCGAGAACCGGGCCGTGGACCGCAAGCGCCTGTCGGCGATCGTCAACGACCTCGCGGAGCGCTACTCCAAGGTCCAGGTCGCCGCGTCCCTCGACGCCCTCAAGGAGGCCGGTTTCCACTGGTCGACCCGCTCGGGCTGCACCGTCTCGATCGCCGACGTCACGACGCCGAGCAACAAGACCGAGATCCTCGAGGGCTACGAGTCGAAGGCCGCGAAGGTCCAGACCCAGTACGAGCGCGGTCTCATCACCGACGACGAGCGTCGTCAGGAGCTCGTCGAGATCTGGACGCAGGCGTCCAACCAGGTCGCCAAGGAGATGGAGACCAACTTCCCGCGCACGAACCCCATCTACCGGATGGTGTCCTCGGGTGCCGGTGGTAACTGGTTCCAGATCCGTCAGATCGCCGGCATGCGTGGCCTCATGGCAAACCCGAAGGGCGAGATCATCCCGCGCCCGATCAAGGCGAACTTCCGTGAGGGCCTGACCGTCGTCGAGTTCTTCATCTCGACCCACGGTGCCCGCAAGGGTCTGGCCGACACCGCGCTCCGGACCGCCGACTCGGGCTACCTCACGCGTCGTCTCGTCGACGTGTCGCAGGACGTCATCATCCGTGAGGACGACTGTGGCACCGAGCGTGGCCTCAAGCTGCCGATCGCGGCGATCAACGAGGTCACCGGCGGTCGCAGCCTCTCGGAGGTCGTCGAGGCGTCGGTGTACGCCCGGACGCTCGCCGAGGACGTCGTGGGCCCCGACGGCACGGTTCTGGCCGAGGCCGGCATCGACGTGGGCGACGTCGCCATCCGCAACCTCTACGAGGCCGGTGTCGACGAGATCAAGGTCCGCTCGGTCCTGACCTGCGACAGCCGCGTCGGCACCTGCGCGAAGTGCTACGGCCGCTCGCTCGCGACCGGCAAGCTCGTCGACATCGGCGAGGCCGTCGGCATCATCGCGGCCCAGTCGATCGGTGAGCCGGGCACGCAGCTGACGATGCGTACCTTCCACACCGGTGGTGCGGCCGCGGCCGACGACATCACCCAGGGTCTGCCGCGTGTCGTCGAGCTCTTCGAGGCGCGGACGCCCAAGGGTGTCGCCCCGATCGCCGAGGCCACCGGCCGCGTCGAGATCGAGGACACCGACAAGGCGCGTCGCATCCTGCTCACCCCGGACGACGGCTCGGACCAGCACGCCTACCCGGTCAGCAAGCGTTCGCGCCTGCTCGTCCAGGACGGCGACCACGTCGCGGTCGGCACCAAGCTCGTGCAGGGTGCCATCGACCCGAAGCAGGTGCTGCGCATCCTCGGCCCGCGTGCCGCCCAGAAGCACCTCGTCGACGAGGTGCAGGCGGTCTACCGCCAGCAGGGCGTGTCGATCCACGACAAGCACATCGAGGTCATCGTGCGTCAGATGCTGCGTCGCGTGACGATCATCGAGTCGGGTGACACCGAGCTGCTGCCGGGCGAGCTGGCCGAGCGGGGCCGCTTCGAGGAGGCCAACCGCAAGGCGATGGCCGAGGGCGGTCGCCCGTCCGCCGGTCGTCCCGAGCTCATGGGCATCACCAAGGCGTCGCTCGCGACCGAGTCGTGGCTGTCGGCCGCGTCCTTCCAGGAGACGACCCGCGTGCTCACGCAGGCCGCCATGGAGGGCAAGTCCGACCCGCTGCTCGGCCTGAAGGAGAACGTCATCCTCGGAAAGCTCATCCCGGCCGGTACGGGCCTGCCCCGCTACCGCAACATCAAGGTGGAGCCGACCGAGGAGGCCAAGGCCGCCATGTACTCGCTCCCGAGCTACGACGCGTACGACTACGCGGGCTTCGGGACGGGTTCCGGCGAGGCGATCCGCCTCGACGACGAGGCGCTCGGTCTCGACAAGTTCTGAGGGCCCGGCCGCGAGGCCGGACCGCGCGAACACCCGCCCGCAGGGCCGGCTCCCCACCCGGGGAGCCGGCCCTGCGGCCGTCTCGGCGGCCCCCGCGGCCGTCGCCGGGCGGGACTTCCTTGTCGCTGCCCAAAGCGCCGATACCGGGCAAAACGGACTAGCGTGCGGGGCAGGGTGACCGGGTCGGCGGCGCGGGTCGCCGGACGCGCACCCGAGGTCGCGATGCCCTTGGAGGTCGCCGTGCTCCGTCCGACGCGTGTCCTGTCCAGCCCGCTGCGTTGGCGGCCGGGACCGCGCGGCCCGGAGCGGGGGCCGGGCCGCCGACGACGTACCGCGGGGGTGGCCGTCGGCGCCGTCGTCGCAGGGCTCGCGCTCGTCACGGTGACACCCTCGGGCTCGGAGGCGGTCGGCTACCAGTCGCGCGACGCGGCCCTGCGCCGCGAGATCGGCCGGCTCATGACCGACCCGAGCGTCACCGCGGCCTCGGCCCGGGTCGGGGTGACCGTCCAGGACGCGTCGACGCGGGTGCCCGTGTACGTGCGGTACGCCAACACGCCCCTCATGCCGGCCTCGACGCAGAAGGTCTTCACCGCGGCCGCGGCCATGAACGTCCTGGGCAGCGGCTACCGCTGGACCACCGACGTGCTCGCGCCGGCGCCCCCCACCGGGGGTGTGGTCAGCCGCCTCTATCTCAAGGGTCGCGGCGACCCGACCCTCATGGAGAAGGACCTCACGGCCCTGGCGTCGGCCCTGCGGTCCAAGGGCGTGACGCGCGTGTCCGGGGACGTCGTCGGCGACCCGACCTACTTCGACGACCAGCGGTACAGCCCGTACTGGTCCACCTCGTACGCCTCGAGCTACTACGCGGCCCAGGTGTCCGGCCTGACGCTCGCGCCCGACACCGACTACGACGCCGGCACCGTGATCGTCGACGTCGCCCCCGCGGCCACGGTCGGGGCACGACCCCGCCTCACGCTGACCCCGCCGTCGGCGGCGCGCACGGTCACGCTCGTCAACCAGGCGACGACGGGTTCCGCCGGGTCGGCGACGACGCTGTCGGTCGCACGCCGGTCGGGGACGAACTTCGTCACGGTGTCGGGACGCATCGGCGCAGGGCACGCGACGGTGAAGAAGTGGGTGACGGTCAACGAGCCGGCGCTCCTCGCGGCCCGGGCCTTCCGTGACCGGCTGGCCGCCGCCGGCATCCGTGTGGACGGCGGCGCCGTCAAGGGACGGGCACCGTCGGGCCAGACCCTGCTGGCCCGCCACGCGTCGATGACGCTGGGCCAGCTGCTCGTGCCCTTCCTCAAGCTGAGCAACAACTCGCACGGTGAGGCCATCGTCAAGACGCTCGGGGCGCGCACCGGCCGGCCGGGCAGCTGGGCCGACGGCACCGCGGCGCTGCGGGCGTTCGCGGGCCGGGTCGGCATCGACGTGCGGGGGCTGCGGTTCGTCGACGGCTCGGGCCTGGCTCGTGCCAACCGACTCACGCCGAACCAGCTGGCCACGCTCCTGGACAAGGTGCAGCGCACGTCGTGGGCCGGGACGTTCCGTGCTGCCCTGCCGCTGGCGGGCACCGACCCGGTGCGCTGGACCGGCGGCACGCTCGCCGGCCGGATGCGGGGGACGGCCGCAGCGGGCAACCTCCGCGCCAAGAACGGCTCGCTGACGGGCGTGTCCTCCCTCGCCGGCTACGTCACGGGCGCAGACGGGCGCCGCTACGTCTTCGTGATGATGGGCACCTACGCCGGAGCCTCGACCCGGCCCGTCGAGGACCGTCTGGGGGTCCTGCTCGCCCGGTGGCGCATGACGAACCGCTGAGGCGCCGAAGGTGCGGAGGGCACGCACCCGTGGGTGCTCCCGAGGCGCGTCACCCTGCAGCCGGCGCCACGGTCTGAAATAGGCTGGCCGGCATGACCGAGCCCACGGCCGACGCCCCCAGCGACGCAGCGACCGCCCCTGCGACCGCCTCGCCCCTCGCCTCACCCGCGGCCTCACCGACAGTCTCACCGACAGCCGCACCGAGCGGTGCCGACAGCGGCACCGGGACCCCCGCGCCGACGATCATCATCCTCACCGAGGAGGCGCTCAAGCCTGCCGACGTCGACAAGATCGTGGCCCTGCACGTCGACGAGGCCCCGACCTACCGGGTGCTCGTGCCGGCCGACACCGAGCGCAACATGCTCTCGACGTTCCTCAACCACCTGAGCCTCTTCGAGATGCGCGAGGCGCTCGACAGCCTGCGCCCGGTCGACCGGGAGGAGGCGCGCGTCGGTGCCGACACCGCGCTGTCGACGACGCTGTCCGAGCTGGGCCGCCACGCCGCCACCGCGACCGGGGAGATCACGGGCGACGACCCCGTGCCGACGCTCGTCGAGGAGGTGTCGCGCCTCGGCGCCCGCGAGGTCGTCGTCGTCACCGAGCCCCACGCCGTCGAGGACACCTTCCACACCGACTGGGCCTCGCGCGCCCGCGAGGTCCTGGGCGTGCCCGTGCTGCACATGTACGCGGGGGACTGGCGCCTGGGCTGAGCGGAGCCCGCTCGCGCCGACCCGGGGTGACCCCTGCGCCCGCTCCGGGCGGCGCTCCGCGTGCTCATGTCCCTGCTCGAACCGATTTGGTAGCCGTGCCACGCGCCGGTACGCTTGAACACTGTGTCTGAGGCATGCCCTCAGGCATACGCGATGACGGCCCTCGTGCCCTGTCCACCGCTCCGGCGGGGCGACATCACCGGGGTCCAGAGCACACCTCCCGCCGGGCAACCCGCGGAGCCCGACGCTCGTCGGCCCGTGGGGAGTGCAGGGGGGAGAACCGGCACCGACAGCCCCAGGACACACCCGACCTCGGGGGTCGAGGAGCCGAACAGTCAAGGAGCCGCCCACCCGGGCGACCGACAACAGCAACGTTACGGAGTCACCAGGTTGCCTACCATCAACCAGCTGGTCCGCAAGGGCCGCCAGGACAAGGCCTCGAAGGCCAAGACCCCGGCGCTCAAGGGCTCGCCCCAGCGCCGTGGTGTGTGCACGCGTGTGTACACGACCACTCCCAAGAAGCCGAACTCTGCCCTCCGCAAGGTCGCCCGTGTGCGCCTGTCGAGCGGCATCGAGGTCACGGCCTACATCCCGGGCGTCGGCCACAACCTGCAGGAGCACTCGATCGTGCTTGTGCGCGGCGGTCGTGTGAAGGACCTCCCCGGCGTCCGCTACAAGATCATCCGCGGCACGCTCGACACGCAGGGCGTCAAGAACCGCAAGCAGGCTCGTAGCCGCTACGGCGCGAAGAAGGAGAAGAGCTGATGCCTCGCAAGGGACCCGCTCCGAAGCGCCCGCTCGTCGTCGACCCGGTCTACGGCAGCCCGCTCGTCACCCAGCTCGTCAACAAGATCCTCCTCGACGGCAAGAAGTCCATCGCGGAGACGATCGTCTACGGCGCCCTCGAGGGCTGCCGCCAGAAGACGGGCACCGACCCGGTCGCGACGCTCAAGCGCGCGCTCGACAACGTCAAGCCGGCCATGGAGGTCAAGTCCCGCCGCGTCGGTGGTGCGACCTACCAGGTGCCGATCGAGGTCAAGCCGGGCCGCAGCACGACGCTCGCCCTGCGCTGGCTCGTCGGCTACTCGCGTCAGCGTCGCGAGAAGACGATGACCGAGCGCCTCATGAACGAGATCCTCGACGCGTCCAACGGCCTCGGTGCCGCGGTCAAGCGTCGCGAGGACACCCACAAGATGGCCGAGTCGAACAAGGCCTTCGCGCACTACCGCTGGTGACGCACCCCCAGGCCGGGTGCCACGGCGCCCCCGCTCCGGCGGAGGGCGCCGCACCCGGCCGGGGAACACCGGCCACAGCCGCCCGCGTTGAACGGGGCGCCCACGGGCCGGTCCCGGTCCGGCCGGGCGGCCGCGGGACCACCGCAGACTTCACTACACGAATGAGACGAGACAACTGACGTGGCACTTGACGTCCTGACGGACCTGAAGAAGGTCCGCAACATCGGCATCATGGCGCACATCGACGCTGGCAAGACCACGACGACGGAGCGCGTCCTCTTCTACACCGGTGTCAACCACAAGATCGGTGAGACGCACGACGGTGCGTCGACGACCGACTGGATGGAGCAGGAGAAGGAGCGGGGGATCACCATCACCTCCGCCGCCGTCACCTGCTTCTGGGAGGGCACCCAGATCAACATCATCGACACGCCCGGCCACGTCGACTTCACGGTCGAGGTCGAGCGGTCCCTGCGCGTCCTCGACGGCGCGGTCGCCGTCTTCGACGGCAAGGAGGGTGTCGAGCCCCAGTCCGAGACGGTGTGGCGCCAGGCCGACAAGTACGACGTCCCCCGCATCGCGTTCGTCAACAAGATGGACAAGCTCGGTGCCGACTTCTACTTCACGGTGCAGACGATCAAGGACCGCCTCGGTGCGGAGCCGCTCGTGCTCCAGCTGCCGATCGGTGCCGAGAACGACTTCATCGGCGTCGTCGACCTCATCTACAAGCGCGCCCTGGTCTGGCCGGGCGACGCCAAGGGTGACGTCACGATGGGCGCCAAGTACGAGATCCAGGACATCCCGGCCGACATGGTCGAGAAGGTCGAGGAGTACCGCCAGGCCCTCGTCGAGCGTGTCGCCGAGTCCGACGACGATCTGATGGAGAAGTACCTCGGCGGTGAGGAGCTGTCCCCGGAGGAGATCAAGGCCGGCATCCGCAAGCTGACGGTCAACTCCGAGCTCTACCCGGTCCTGTGCGGCTCGGCGTTCAAGAACCGCGGTGTGCAGCCGATGCTCGACGCCGTCGTCGACTACCTCCCGTCCCCGGTCGACGTGCCGGCCATGATCGGCCACAAGCCGGGCGACGAGAGCGTCGAGATGACGCGCGAGCCGAGCAAGGACGCCCCGTTCTCGGCGCTCGCCTTCAAGGTCGCCGCGCACCCGTTCTTCGGCACGCTCACCTTCATCCGCGTCTACTCCGGCCGCATCGCCGCCGGCTCGCAGGTCATCAACACGACCAAGGGCCGCAAGGAGCGCATCGGCAAGCTCTTCCAGATGCACGCCAACAAGGAGAACCCCGTCGAGGAGGCCCTCGCCGGCCACATCTACGCGGCCATCGGCCTCAAGGACACGACCACCGGCGACACGCTGTCGGACCCGAGCGAGCAGATCGTCCTCGAGTCCATGACCTTCCCCGACCCGGTCATCCAGGTCGCTATCGAGCCCAAGACCAAGGGCGACCAGGAGAAGCTGTCGACGGCCATCCAGAAGCTCTCGGCCGAGGACCCCACCTTCCAGGTCCACCTCGACGAGGACACCGGCCAGACGATCATCGCCGGCATGGGCGAGCTGCACCTCGACATCCTCGTCGACCGCATGAAGCGCGAGTTCAAGGTCGAGGCGAACGTCGGCAAGCCGCAGGTGGCCTACCGCGAGACGATCCGTCGCTCCGTCGAGAAGTACGACTACACGCACAAGAAGCAGACCGGTGGTTCCGGCCAGTTCGCGAAGGTCCAGGTGTCCTTCGAGCCCCTGGGCGAGACCGAGGACGGCTCGATGTACGAGTTCGTCAACGCCGTCACCGGTGGCCGCGTCCCGCGTGAGTACATCCCGTCGGTCGACGCCGGCATCCAGGACGCCATGCAGTACGGCGTGCTCGCCGGGTACCCGCTCGTCGGCATCAAGGCGACGCTCGTCGACGGCGCGTACCACGACGTCGACTCGTCCGAGATGGCGTTCAAGATCGCCGGCTCGATGGTCCTCAAGGAGGCCATCAAGAAGGCGGACCCGGTCCTGCTCGAGCCGATGATGGCCGTCGAGGTCCGCACGCCCGAGGACTACATGGGCGACGTCATCGGTGACATCAACTCCCGTCGTGGCCAGATCCAGGGCATGGAGGACATCAGCGGCGCCAAGGTCGTCAAGGGCCTCGTCCCGCTGTCCGAGATGTTCGGCTACGTCGGCGACCTGCGGTCCAAGACGCAGGGTCGCGCGAGCTTCTCCATGGAGTTCGACTCCTACGCAGAGGTCCCCAAGGCCGTTGCCGAGGAGATCATCAAGAAGACCCGCGGCGAGTGACGACGGGTCATCCCGGTAGTCTCTTTCTTCGGAAATCCCAACCCATCGCGCCACGTCCTGCCCTGGTCGTACGGCGTAACACTAGAAAGTCCTGAGGAGGACACACAGTGGCGAAGGCAAAGTTCGAGCGGACCAAGCCGCACGTCAACATCGGCACCATCGGTCACATCGACCACGGCAAGACGACGCTGACGGCTGCGATCTCCAAGGTCCTGCACGACAAGTACCCCGACCTCAACCCGCAGTTCGCGTTCGAGGACATCGACAAGGCTCCCGAGGAGCGCCAGCGCGGTATCACGATCTCGATCGCGCACATCGAGTACCAGACCGAGGGTCGTCACTACGCGCACGTCGACTGCCCGGGTCACGCCGACTACGTGAAGAACATGATCACGGGTGCGGCGCAGATGGACGGCGCGATCCTCGTGGTCGCCGCGACCGACGGCCCGATGCCGCAGACGAAGGAGCACGTCCTCCTGGCCCGCCAGGTCGGCGTCCCCTACATCGTCGTGGCGCTCAACAAGGCCGACATGGTCGACGACGAGGAGATCCTCGAGCTCGTCGAGATGGAGGTCCGTGAGCTGCTCTCGTCCTACGAGTTCCCGGGCGACGACCTGCCGGTCGTCAAGGTCTCGGCGCTCAAGGCCCTCGAGGGCGACCCGGAGTGGGGCCAGTCGGTCCTCGACCTCATGGACGCCGTCGACAGCGCCATCCCGGAGCCGGAGCGCGACGTCGACAAGCCGTTCCTCATGCCCGTCGAGGACGTCTTCACGATCACCGGTCGTGGCACCGTCGTCACCGGTCGTATCGAGCGCGGCATCCTCAAGGTCAACGAGGAGGTCGAGATCGTCGGCATCCACACCGGCCCGCCGGCCAAGACGACCGTCACCGGCATCGAGATGTTCCGCAAGCTGCTCGACGAGGGTCGCGCGGGCGAGAACGTCGGCCTCCTGCTCCGTGGCACGAAGCGTGAGGACGTCGAGCGCGGTCAGGTCGTCGTCAAGCCGGGTTCGATCACCCCGCACACCGAGTTCGAGGCGCAGGTCTACATCCTGTCCAAGGACGAGGGTGGCCGTCACACGCCGTTCTACGACAACTACCGTCCGCAGTTCTACTTCCGGACGACGGACGTCACGGGTGTCGTGCACCTGCCCGAGGGCACCGAGATGGTCATGCCCGGCGACAACACCGACATGAAGGTCGAGCTCATCCAGCCGATCGCCATGGAGGACGGCCTCAAGTTCGCCATCCGCGAGGGTGGCCGCACGGTCGGCGCCGGTCGCGTCACGAAGATCCTCAAGTGATCTGACGCTGCGACGCAGCACCTCTGGGAGGGCCCGTTCCGCTTCGGCGGGGCGGGCCCTTCCGCATGCCCGGCGTGGTGCCGCGTCGGGTCGAGGTGAGCGGACGCGTCCAGCCGCGACGGATCACCTCGAACCGCCGGTCCGTCCGTCGGGTGGAGGTGATCGGCCGCGTCCAGCCGCGACGGATCACCTCGGACCGCGTCTGCGCGCCCGGGCCGGCTCAGCCGTCGAGGACGGTGAGGGCCTGGCCGATGGCGGTGAGGCTCTCGACGGTGATGGGGTCGAGGACGAGCTGCACGTGCACCGCTCCGGCCTCGGCCATCGCGTGCAGGTGCTCGGCGAGTGCGCCCGGCTCGCCGCTGACGGGCGCGACCGACGCGGCATGGGGGGAGTCGCCCATGACCCGTCCGGCGCCCCCGGCGAGCCGGACCAGGACTGCGGCGGTGGCGCCGACCTCACCCGGCCTGCGGCCCGCCTCCGCGGCCGCCGCGTCGACGCGCTCGCGCAGGCGCGCGAACTCCGCCGGCGAGTTGGCGTACTGGCTCCACCAGGTGTTCCAGAGCTCGACGTGGGGCAGGCCGATGTGCAGCATGCGCGGCCCGGTCGAGCCGAGCATGAGCGGGGGCCCGCCCGGCCGCGTCGGCCCGGGGTCGAGCACGCAGTCGGTGAGGTCGTGGAACCGGCCGTGGTGGTCGATCCGTCCCTCGCGCAGGAGCGTGCGGATGACGGTGAAGGCCTCCTCGAAGCGGGAGACCCGCTCGTCGAAGGGGAACCCGTAGGCTGTGTACTCCCGCTCGTTCCACCCGGCCCCGAGCCCGAGAACCAGGCGCCCGCCGGAGATGCCGTCGACGGTCGCGGCCATCTTCGCGAGCATGGCCGGCGCGTGGAAGGCGGTCGAGGCCACGAACGGTCCGAGCTCGACACGGGAGGTGACCGCGGCGACGGCAGCGAGCGAGGTCCACACCTCCCACGGCCCGCGGGTGACTCCGCCCGGCAGGTCGTAGAGCAGGTGGTCGCCGAGCCACAGCGAGTCGAGGCCGACGTCCTCGGCCGTACGGGCCATGGCGAGCAGCTCGGGCCAGTCGACCCGGCGCTCGACCTCGGGCAGCTGGACGCCGACCCGGAGCGGGCGGCTCACTGGCCGAGGGCCACGAGCACGACGGTGTCGGAGTCGGCCGCGAGGTAGGCCTTGGCGCGGAACGAGCCCTGGGCGAAGGCGGCGTCGAGGGCGTCGGAGCGCAGCAGCTGCCCGGTGGGCAGGGCGGAGCGGACGCCGTCCTCGACGTCGGGTGTCTCCGTGGTCGGTGCGGGGGAGTGGGCACGCAGGGCCGTGGCAGTGTCGGGCGACAGCCGGACGACGGCGTCGATCCAGTACGTCGAGGGCCCGGGTGCCTCGCCGTCCAGGGTGCCCGACATCCACGTCGCCGCGACCGGCCGGCCGAGGGCGGTGAAGCGCTTGGTCAGCGGGTCGAGGTCGTGGCGCACCTGCCCGGTGCCGGTCTTCGTCGCTGCGTTCACGGTGCTCCTCGGTCGGTCGGTCGGCGGCGTGGGCGACGACGTGCTGCACGCGGCGGTCGTCAGGGCGAGCAGGGCGGTGGTCACGGACATCGTCACGGCGGTGACGCGTCGGGCGCGGGTCATCGGCTGCTTCCTCGTTCGTCGGCCCGGTCCTCTCGACCGAGTCCGGGGGTGCGCTCGACGTCGCCCGGGCCGACGTCGACGGAGGGCGGCGGCGAGCCGACCGGCCACGTGACCGTCCGCGTGACGTCACCGCTCGACGGGAACGGCTTGGCCCAGCCGATCTCGGTGAAGCGGCCGTTCTCGTTGTCACCGGCGCCGCTGGCGATGTCGGCCTGACCCGGGTTGAAGTTGTAATAGTCCTCGGCGTGGACGGTGACCGTCATCGTCACCTGACCGTTCTCGACGGTCACGTCGGCGCTGCTCCACTGCTGGTAGCCGCCGATCGTCTTCTGCCAGTTCTCGGTCGTGGGATAGGCGGTGGCCGGGTGGGCGTCGCCCGTCATGCTGAAGTGCGTGTTGCCGTTGCGGACCATCTCGTCGACGGCCGCCGCCGTGCGGGACACCTCGCCGTTGACGTTGGCGGCGATGGCGGGGTCCTCCTTGTAGCCCTCCTCGTAGTCGAAGCGGGCCGGTTCGCCGTCGTTGTCCCAGTAGTGGGCGTACATCGCCGTCGCGTCGTCGAGGTCGGACTTGAGCGCCCGGCCGGCCTCGAGCTTGGCCATCCACTCGGCCTTGGCGACGTAGTCGTGCCAGGTGGCCTCCTTCGAGTCGTACTCGAAGCCCTCGTCCCACTCGATGTCCGGCTTGCGCGGCGCGCCGAAGTCGTAGCCGTCGACGGGACCCCCCGTACCGGTCGTCGCGGGCGGGACGGGCGCGGGACCTGTCTCTTATACACATCTGACGCTGCCGACGACGGA
>NZ_JBNDHY010000021.1:0-42270 GCF_056755315.1 Monashia sp. HAY1-2A | reverse complement strand
GGGGGTAGCGAGGAACTACCTGTTCGGTGGGTCTCCCCCGCCTATTTCCCTCCCCCCCCTCTCTTCCCCCCCCCCCCCGCGCCCGTCGGCTACTCGCCCGTCGGCTACTTGCCCGTCGCGTCCGCCGGGACGGCGTCGTCCGGAGCGGGCACACCCGGGCCCCCGCCCGGACCGGGCACCGCGGCTCCCACCCCGGCCAGCTGGGGCACTCCGGCTGCTCCCGCGACACCGTCGACGTCGAGGTCGGCCGCCGCGCCTGCGAACTGCGCCTGGTAGAGGCGCGCGTACGCGCCGTCGCGGGCAAGCAGCTCGCTGTGCGAACCCTGCTCGACGATGCGCCCCTCCTCCATGACGAGGATGAGGTCGGCATCGCGGATCGTCGAGAGGCGGTGCGCGATGACGAAGCTCGTGCGGTCCGACCGCAGCGCCGCCATGGCCTGCTGCACGAGCAGCTCGGTGCGGGTGTCGACCGAGCTGGTCGCCTCGTCGAGGATGAGCAGCGCCGGGTCGGACAGGAACGCCCGGGCGATGGTGACGAGCTGCTTCTCGCCGGCCGAGATGTTGCTCGCCTCGTCGTCGAGGACCGTGTCGTAGCCGTCCGGCAGGGAGTGCACGAACCGGTCGACGTAGGTGGCCCGAGCGGCCGCGAGGACCTCCTCGTCGGAGGCGCCGGGACGGCCGTAGGCGATGTTGTCGCGGATCGTGCCACCGAAGAGCCAGGTGTCCTGCAGCACCATGCCGATGCGCGAGCGCAGGTCGTGACGCGTCAGGTCGCGGATGTCGACGCCGTCGAGGGTGATGCGGCCACCGTCGAGCTCGTAGAACCGCATGACGAGGTTGACGAGGGTCGTCTTGCCCGCGCCGGTGGGGCCGACGATCGCGACGGTCTGGCCGGGGCGCACCGACAGGTCGAGGTGCTCGATGAGCGGCGCGTCGGGGAGGTACGAGAATGAGACGTCCTCGAAGGCCACCGCACCGTGCGGGTCCGCGATCGTCACCGGGCTGCCGGCGTCGGGCTCCTGCTCCTCGGCGTCGAGCACCTCGAAGACGCGCTCGGCCGACGCGACGCCGGACTGGAGCACGTTGGCCATCGAGGCCACCTGCGTCAGCGGCTGGGTGAACTGGCGGGAGTACTGGATGAACGCCTGGACGTCGCCGAGGCTCATCGAGCCGGACGCGACCCTCAGGCCACCGACGACGGCGACGAGGACGTAGTTGAGGTTCCCGATGAACATCATCGTCGGCATGATGATGCCGCTGATGAACTGCGCACCGAAGGCGGCCCCGAACAGCTCGTCGTTCTTGGTCGTGAAGGCCTCCCGGGCCTCCTTCTGACGGCCGAAGACCTTGACGACGCCGTGACCGGTGAAGGTCTCCTCGATGATGCCGTTGAGCTCGCCGGTGTTGCGCCACTGCTGGATGAACAGCTTCTGCGAGCGCTTGCCGATGGCGGCCGTGACCATGACCGAGACGGGGATCGTCACGAGCGCGATGAGGGCGAGCAGCCACGAGATCCAGAACATCATCGCGAGCACCGCGACGACCGTCAGCAGCGACGTCAGCAGCTGGGAGAGCGTCTGCTGCAGCGACATCCCGATGTTGTCGATGTCGTTGGTGACGCGCGAGAGGACCTCGCCGCGCGGCTGCCGGTCGAAGTAGGGCAGCGGCAGGCGGTTGAGCTTGGCCTCGACGTCCTGGCGCAGCCGGAACATCGTGCGCTGCAGCAGCCCCTGCAGGATCCAGCCCTGGACCCACATGAGCAGCGAGGCCACCGCGAAGAGCCCGACGACGAGCAGCAGCACGCCCCTGAGTGCCTCGAAGTCGATGCCGACGCCCGGGGTGAAGTCGACGTTGGCCAGCAGGTCGGCCTGGGTCGTGTTGCCCGCCGCCCGGGTGGCCGCGACCGCCTCCTCCTTCGTCGTGCCCGGTGGGAGCTTCGAGCCGATCGTCGAACCGATGAACCCGGCGAAGATGATGTCGGTGGCCCGGCCGAGGATCTTCGGGCCGATCGAGCTGAGCACGACGCTGACGACAGCCAGCGTGATGACGACGACGAGCTTCGCCCGCTCCGGTGCGAGCCGCCCGAGCAGGCGCTTGGCCGACGGGCCGAAGTTCAGCGACTTCTCGGTCGGCTGGCCCACCTGCATGTGCGGCGGCCCACCGCGTCGCACCGGTCCCCGACGCGCCTCGGCGGCCTTCTCCTCGGCACTCTTGACTCCCTCGGCCATCAGGCCGCCTCCTCCGCGCTGCGCTGGGACTCGACGATCTCCTGGTAGGTCTCGCAGGAGGCGACGAGCTGGTCGTGGGTGCCCTGGCCGACGACGCGGCCGTCCTCGAGCACGATGATGTGGTCGGCGTCGACGATCGTCGAGACGCGCTGGGCCACGATGACGACCGCGCTCTCGCGGGTCACCGGCCGCAGCGCCTGCCGCAGCCGCGCGTCCGTGGCGAGGTCGAGGGCCGAGAACGAGTCGTCGAACAGGTAGATGTCCGGCCGCTTGACGACGGCCCGGGCGATGGCCAGACGCTGCCGCTGCCCGCCCGAGACGTTGGTGCCGCCCTGGGCGATCGGCGCGTCGAGGCCGCCCTCCATCCGCTCGACGAAGTCGGCGGCCTGCGCGATGCGCAGCGCATCCCACAGCTGCTCGTCGGTGGCGTCGGGGTTGCCGTAGCGCAGGTTCGTGGCCACCGTGCCGGTGAACAGGTACGGCTTCTGCGGCACGAGCCCGATGCGGGCCCACAGGTCGTCGAGGGCGAGGTCGCGCACGTCGACCCCGCCGACCTTGACGCGCCCGCCGGACACGTCGAACAGACGCGGGACGAGGCCGATGAGGGTCGTCTTGCCGGCACCGGTCGAGCCGATGATCGCCGTGGTGCGGCCCGGTTCGGCGGTGAAGGTCACGTCGTGGAGCACGGCGTTCTCGGCGCCCGGGTAGTGGAAGTCGACACCGACGAGCTCGACGCCGGCCGTCGACGCCTTGATCGGCAGCGGCTGGACCGACTCGCCGACCGAGGAGCTCGTGTCGAGGACCTCCATGATCCGACCGGACGACACCGAGGCGCGCGGGATCATCGTGGCCATGAACGTCGCCATCATGACGCCCATGAGGATCTGGATGAGGTAGGACAGGAACGCCGTCAGGGCCCCGACCTGCATGTCTCCCGAGGCGATCCGGTGCGCGCCGAACCACAGCACGGCCACCGACGAGAGGTTGAAGATGAACATGACGATCGGGAAGACGAGCGCCATCAGACGCCCGACACGCAGGCCGGCCTCCGTCAGCGCCGCGTTGGCTCCGGAGAAGCGCTCCTCCTCGTGGTTCTCGCGGACGAACGCCCGCACGACGCGGATGCCGGTGATCTGCTCACGCAGGACCCGGTTGACCCCGTCGAGCGAGGTCTGCATCCGGCCGAACCACGGCACCATCCGCCAGATGACGAGGCCGACGCACAGGCCGAGCAGCGGCACGGCCACGGCGACGAGCCACGACAGGCCGACGTCCTCGCGCAGCGCCATGATGACGCCCCCGACCATGAGGATCGGCGTCGTGGCGAGCAGGGCGAACGCCATGAACGTCACCATCTGCACCTGCGTCACGTCGTTCGTGTTGCGCGAGATGAGCGTCGGGGCGCCGAACCTGGCGACCTCCTGGGCCGAGTAGTCGACGACCCGGCCGAACACGGTGGCGCGCAGGTCGCGACCCATCCCCATGGCGACCTTCGCCGCGAGGTAGGTCGCCCCGACCGCGGCCGCGATCTGCACGAGGCTGACGCCGAGCATGAGGCTGCCGTGGCGCAGGATGAACCCGGTGTCGCCCTTGGCCACGCCCTCGTCGATGATCTCGCCGTTGAGGCTCGGCAGGTAGAGCGAGGCGAGGGTGCTGACGAGCTGGAGCACCACGATGAGCGTGATCTCGCCCCCGTACGGCCGCAGGTGGGTGCGGAGCAGTCGCATCAGCATGCGTGTGCCTTTCGGTCGGTTCCGTCGGTACGGTCGTTTCGGTCGGTGGGGAGGGGACTCGGGTGGCGGAGGCCGCGGAACCCCGGCTCTCGCTGGTGGCGGGGCGTTCGGGCGTCCTTCGCGGTCGGGCCGGTTGGGCCGGTTGAGCCGGGTGGGCCGGTGGGCGACGCTCTGACCTCACGCCGGGTGAGGGTCAACGGCTTTCGCATGCCGCCTTCTCCCCGGTCAGCGCCGTGGCGTCGCCGCCGAGCTCCTGGTACAGCTCGGCGATGCCGAGGCCGCTGCCGGAGGACGGCGGCCGGCTGAGAACGCCGTAGAGCACGGTGTCGACGATCTCCTCGGGTGACAGGGTCCTGCCGTCAGCGATGCCCGGGTGGCTGCCGGAGAAGCAGAGCAGCCGGATGCGGTGCACGACGTCACGGGGCGGCACGACGAACGCGTCGCTCTCGTCCAGGACGAGCTGGTGGATCGCGTCGAGCAGGGGCTGGTGCGGCTCGCAGTCCTCGGCGCCCGCGTCGGTGGCGCCGCGCAGGTGGCGCCCGGCGGCGTAGCAGGCCAGGTGCGGGCCGCGCGTGGGCGGCTCGGTCAGGCCGAGCGCGCCCATGAGGCCGAAGACCTCGGTGAACCGTCGCTGCATGATGGACGTGAACGCCACGAGCCGGTCCCGGACCGGCAGGTCGGTGCCGATCGCCGCGATGGAACGGCGGACCGGGGCGGGGCAGAACGCCGTCTGGACGGCCTCGTCCTGAAGGGCGTCCTTTGTGGCGAAGACGCGGAAGATCGTGCCCTCCGCGACGCCGGCCTCGCGGGCGATCTCGCTCGTCGTCGGCGCCCGGCCCTCGCGGTGGGCCAGGTCGAGGAAGACGCCGATGAGGGCCTCCCGGCGGTCGTCCGGGTGCATGGGCGCGGCGCGCCCCGTTCGCTGTCGCACCGGACCATTGTGAATGAGTGAGCACTCACTCACAACCCTTTTACGCCCCCAGCGTGTCGCCAGATCCGCTCCGGCCATCACCGCGCCATGGCGCACTTTCGTTCGCGTTTGCCGACCGATCCGACCCACAACCGCGCCATGGCGCACTTGTGGGGGCCAGCGCAGCGGATCCCCACCCGCAAACCGCGCCGTGGCGCACTTTCGGTGGCGTGGACGACCGATCCCGGCCCACAACCGCGCCGTGGCGCAGTTTGGGTGGCGGGAGCGGGGGCGGCTCGTGGGCGGTGCGCCGGTCAGACGAGGAGGCCGTCGGCCACGAGGTCGCGGATGGCGGGGACGACCTCGGCGCGCACGGCGTCCGGGTCGGCATCGAGGAGCGAGGCGATCGCCTCGAGCGCGATTCGCGCGGTCAGCTCGCCGTCCGCCACCCCGAGGTAGGCCGCGAGGAGCGTGCCTGCGCGCACCACCCGGCGCAGGCCACCGCCCTGGCGCACGAGGATGACCGCAGGATCTGCCGCCCCGGGGCGCGCGTGCCGCTCCTCGGTGACGTCCGGCGCGCACGACCAGGCGACGTCGAGCACGTCGTCGTCCGTGTGCTCGGCGAGCCAGGTGCGCGCGCGGAGGCCGGCCTCGACGCTCGGGCCCATCGGCGCGGCGACCGGGCCGGTCGCCTCGTCGAGCGAACGCCACGTCGGCCGGTCGGTCGCGGGACGCTGGAGCGTGACGACGCCGAAGCCCACGGCCGCGACGCGTCGAGCGGCGAAGTCCCGGAGCCAGGCCACGTACATCCGCGAGTGCGCCTCGCTACCGGGCACCGCTCCCCCGTCCCGCGACCAGAGCTCGGCGTACTCGGCCGGGTCCTGCAGCTCGCGCTGCACGACCCAGGCGTCGAGCGGGACGCCGTGGCGGGCCTGGTCGTCGAGCCACTCGGCCCACACGTCGCGCCAGGTGTGCCCCTCGGGCACCTCCCAGTTGCCGAGGAGCTGCGCGACGCCGCCGGGCTCCAGCACGCGGCCGACGTCACGGACGAGGCTGCGGACGACCGCGTCCCCGGCCCGGCCGCCGTCGCGGTACTCGTAGAGCGGCACGTCGTCCGAGCGCGGGGTGATGACGAATGGCGGGTTGCTGACGACGAGCGAGAACGACTGTCCCGCAACCGGATCGAGAAGGTCACCCGCCATTGTGTCGAGCCGTGCGCGGGCGAGGTCGGCGTTGAACCGGGCGTAGCCGAGTGCCCGCTCCGAGATGTCGGTTGCCGTGATCGACGACGCGTGCGAGCTCAGGTGCAGCGACTGGACGCCGCAGCCGGTGCCCAGGTCGAGGGCGCGGTCGACCGGTCGGCGGATGGTCCACGAGGCGAGGGTGGTCGAGGCACCACCGATGCCGAGCACGTGGTTGGGTCGCAGCGGTTGACCGGTCGCGATCTCGGACAGGTCGGAGGCCACCCACCAGTCGTGCGCGTCGTCGCCGTACGGCCGCAGGTCACACGTCGCGCGCGCGGTGCGCCCGTCGGCGTCGACCCGGACCAGACCGAGCCCGACGGCCCCCTCGACGCCGAGCGTCGGCAGGGCGTCGCCGAGCACGTCGACCACGACGGGACACCCGAGGGTGAAGAGGCGCACCAGCGTGCCGCACGGGTCCCCCCTGCCCGGTGGCGCAGCCCGCTCGGCCGAGGAGGACGCGGCGGATGACGAGGCGGCGGCGGCGTGGGACGTGGACGACGGCGGGGCGGTCGCCAGGAGGGCGGGCAGCGGTTGCTCACGGTGCAGCGCCGCGGACGCGACGGGACCGAGGCGCTCGGCGATGCCGTCCACCGTGAAGCCGGCGGCGGCGAGGTCGGCGCGCAGGAGCGGCAGGAGCGCCGAGTCGGGACGTGGGACGTCGCTCGGCGCCTCGGGCCGGGAGTCGCGCGACACGTCAGGCGGCGGGTCAGGCGGCACGCTGCCGGGCTGGTCGGACACGGCGCGCGGGCGGACGGTCAGGACTGCTCGCTCGCGGCCGGCCCCCGGTCCGCAGCGAGCGCGGAGTCGAGATCGGGGTGGATCTCGAAGACCTTGTCCAAGCCGGTGATCGAGAAGACCTTGAGCACGCGGTCGTCCTTGCCGACGAGGCGCATCGACCCGCCGCGCGTGCGCGCGAGCTTGAGCCGCCCGACGAGGACGCCGAGCCCCGTCGAGTCGAGGAACGTCACGTCGGACAGGTCGACGACGAGCCGGGTCCGGCCGCCCTGGATCTGCTCGTCCAGCTTCTCGCGCACGAGCGGCGCGGTGTACACGTCGATCTCGCCGCCGAGGTGCACCACGGTCTGGTCACCGTGGTCGGCGCGGGTGATCGAGAGATCCACCGGTGCCCCTTCCTTAGCCCACACTTGGTCCAACAGGGTCAGCCACGTTGCCCCTGCGTGACCGACCGCGGAGTAACATGCCCCGCTCGTCGGTTACCGTACCCCCACCTCCTACCGTTGCTCCACATGAACCGGGACCTGTCGCCCATCTCGACCGCTCCGGCCGCTGCCGGCCGGCGGGCGAGGCGTGACGCCCCGCCGCCGGAGCCCGAAGAGCTGCTGGCCCGCCTCGTCGGGCAGCAGCCGGAGCGTCTCGTCCACGTCCACGAGGTGCCGGCGCGCGTCGCCCGGACCGCCGAGTGGCCGGCGTGGACCGACCCGACACTCCTCGGCGCCCTGACCGGTGCCGGCCTCGTGGCGCCGTGGTCGCACCAGGTGGAGGTGGCCGAGCACGCCCACGCGGGACGGCACGTCGTCGTCAGCACCGGCACGGCGTCGGGCAAGAGCCTGGGCTACCTCCTGCCGATCCTGTCCGACCTCGTGTCGGGCGCGTCGGCCCCGAACGGGCGTGGGGCCACCGCGATCTACCTGTCGCCGACGAAGGCCCTCGCCGCCGACCAGCTGACGCGGGTCTCCGGTCTGGCGCTGCCCGGGGTGCGGCCCGCGACCTACGACGGCGACACCCCGACCGACGAGCGCCGCTGGATCCGCGACCACGCCAACCTCGTGCTGACCAACCCGGACCTCCTGCACCACTCGCTCCTGCCCGGGCACGAGCGGTGGTCCTCGTTCCTGCGGGCGCTGCGCTACGTCGTCGTCGACGAGTGCCACGTGTACAAGGGTGTCTTCGGGGCGCATCTCGCGGCGGTGCTGCGACGCCTCCGGCGCGTCGCGGCGCGGTACCGGGCCGAGCCGACGTTCGTGCTGGCGTCGGCCACCGTGGCCGACCCGCAGGACCACGCATCCCGCCTGCTCGGCCTACCGGTCGAGGCGGTGACGCAGGACGGATCACCCCGTGCCGCAATGACGTTCGCTCTCTGGGAGCCTCCCGTGGTGATCGCGGCGGACGGCACCGCGCAGCGGGTCAGCACGATCACCGAGACCGGCGAGCTGCTGGCCGGCTGCGTCGCGGCCGACGTCCAGACCGTCGCCTTCGCCCGGTCCCGCGCGGGGGTCGAGGTGGTGGCGCGCATCGCCAAGGAGCGCGTGTCCGGCACCGACGAGCACCGCGTCGCCGCCTACCGCGGCGGCTACCTGCCCGAGGAGCGCCGAGAGCTCGAGCGGGCGCTGCGTGGCCGCGCGCTGCTCGGCCTCGCGGCGACGAACGCCCTCGAGCTCGGCGTCGACGTGTCCGGCCTCGACGCCGTCCTGCTGGCCGGCTGGCCCGGGACGCTGTCCTCGCTGTGGCAGCAGGCCGGCCGGGCGGGGCGGACCGGACGCCGGTCGCTCGCCGTGCTGGTCGCGGCCGACGACCCGCTCGACACCTACGTCGTGCACCACCCGGAGTCGATCTTCGGCCGTGGTGTCGAGGCCACCGTCGTCGACCCGGACAACCCGCACGTCCTCGGGCCGCACCTCGCCGCCGCCGCGGCGGAGCTGCCGGTCACCGAGGCCGACGTCGAGGTGTTCGGCCCCCTGACGCGTCCGCTGCTCGACGCACTCGTCGACCGCGGCATCCTGCGCAGGCGACCACGCGGCTGGTTCTGGGCGCGGGAGGACCGGCCGGCCGACCACCTGTCGCTGCGCGGCGCGGGCGAGCCGGTGCGCATCATCGAGAGGCGCACCGGCCGGGTCGTCGGGACCGTCGACGAGGCGTCCGCGCACGCGCAGGTGCACACGGGCGCCGTCCACCTGCACCAGGGCCAGACCTGGGTCGTCACCGAGCTCGACCTCGAGGACCGCGCGGCCTTCGTCGTGCGCGGCGACCCGGGCTGGACGACGCACGCGCGCTCGGTGAGCGAGTTCGACATCGAGCACGAGGTCGAGCACGAGCAGTGGGGGCCGGTGCGCTGCTCCTTCGGGCACGTGACGGTCCGCAACCAGGTGGTCTCGTTCCTGCGCCGGCTGCCGGGCGGCGAGGTGATCGGCGAGCACCCCCTCGACCTGCCCCCTCATGCGCTCGCCACCAAGGCCGTCTGGTGGACGATGCCCGTCGACGACCTGGCCGCTGCCGGCGTCGACGAGCCGGCGATCCCCGGCGCGGCGCACGCCGCCGAGCACGCGGCCATCGGCATGCTCCCGCTCTTCGCGACCGCCGACCGCTGGGACATCGGTGGCGTCTCGACCGCGCTGCACCCGGACACCGGTCTGCCGACCATCCTCGTCTACGACGGCCACCCGGGCGGCGCCGGTTTCGCCGAGCGGGGGTACCGACGCGTGCGGGACTGGCTCGCGGCGACGCGGCACGCCGTGGCGGCGTGCGAGTGCCCCTCGGGCTGCCCGTCGTGCGTCCAGTCGCCCAAGTGCGGCAACGGCAACGAGCCGCTCGACAAGGCCGGTGCCATCGCACTGCTCGACCTGACCCTGCGGCACGCGGGGCCGACGCCGTGACGCGCGGACCGGCACGCCGGCGCCCCTCCCCGCGGCGTGGGCGACCGGGAACGCCTGCCGCGCAAGGCGTCCCGGGCTCACCGGAGCCGACGTCAGGACGGCGCGTGTCGGCCGGCGGGGCGTCCACGACCGTGTCGGGCACGATGCGGACGATCGGCGGCGAGACCCGGCACGTCGTGCTCGACGGCGACGACGGGCTGACGTACGCCCTCGTCCTGCCGTCCGGGTGGAGCATCGCGTCCGAGCCGGGGGCGCGCGTCCTCGTGACGGGCGAGATGGCGGACGCGGCGGACGCGTCTGGCGGCTCAGGTGGCTCGGACGCATCGGAGGGCGCCGACGCGTCGGACGCCGCGGACGTGTCGCACCCGGCGGACGGGCCGACCCTGCGGGTGCGGCGGATCTCGCCCGCGTGACGCGGGGCCACGCGGGAGCGCGTGAGCCTGTCGTGAACCCTCACGGTTCCACACCGTGAGACATAAGTAGACGTTATTTGACCGGTAACGGTTTGCTATTTCAAACTCCCACTCAGCGGATGGGAATCGGCACCGCCCGGCTCGCACCAACCGCGCACCCCTCACCGCCTCTTCAGAGCCCAAGGAGCAACCCGTGCGACGCCCCCAGATCCTCCTCGCCGTCATCGCCGCCAGCGCGACGATCGGCCTGACGGCCTGCGCCGGCGGCGGGGCCAGCGACACGGTCGTGCAGCCGGGTTCCACGGCCGCGGCCGCAACGACGAGCACCATCAGCCTGTACGCCTACGCGGTGCCCAAGGTCGGCTTCGACGCCGTCATCCCGGCGTTCCAGAAGACCGCCGCCGGCAAGGGCGTGCAGTTCCAGCAGAGCTACGGCGCCTCGGGTGACCAGAGCCGCAAGGTCGCCGCCGGCGCGCCCGCCGACTTCGTCAACTTCTCCGTCGAGCCGGACGTCACCAGGCTCGTCGACGCCGGCCTCGTCGACCCGTCGTGGAACGCCGGCGAGCACCACGGCATCCCGTTCGGGTCGGTCGTGACGATCGTCGTGCGCAAGGGCAACCCGAAGCACATCAAGGACTGGGCCGATCTGCTCAAGCCGGGTGTCGAGGTCGTCACGCCGAACCCGTTCTCGTCGGGCTCGGCGAAGTGGAACCTCCTGGCCCCGTACGCCGCCGAGAGCGCCGGCGGGACGAATAAGGCCGCCGGGCTGGCCTACATCCGCAGCCTCGTCACCGACCACGTGAAGATCCAGCCGAAGTCGGGCCGTGAGGCCACCGAGGCCTTCCTGCAGGGCAGCGGTGACGCACTGCTCAGCTACGAGAACGAGGCGCTCTTCATCGAGAAGAACGGCGAGCCCGTCGAGCACGTGACACCGCCGCAGACCTTCAAGATCGAGAACCCGGCCGCCGTGCTGAAGAACAGCCCGAACAAGGCGGCCGCGCAGGCCTTCGACGACTACCTCTACACGCCGGAGGCGCAGAAGCTCCTCGCCGGTGCCGGGTTCCGCCCGGTCGACCCGACCGTCGCGAAGGAGTTCGCCTCGACGTTCCCCGCGCCCGCCAAGCTGTGGACCATCGCCGACCTCGGCGGCTGGAAGAGCGTCGACAGCACCCTGTTCAAGAAGGACGTCGGCGCGATCGCCACCATCTACGACGAGGCGACGAAGTGACGGCCGAGGCGATCGCCCGGTCCGACGGGACCCGCGAGGCGGGAGTCGCTACGGCGGCTCCCGCCCCCGGCGCGTCCGGTGGTCGGTCCCCCGACGCCGGGCCCGCCGCGGGGCTCCGGCGCCGGCTCGGGCGACCGCTCGGCGTCGGCGTCGTGACGCTGTGGCTCAGCCTCATCGTCCTGCTGCCGCTCGCCGCCCTGACCGTCGCCTCGTTCGGTGAGGGCTGGTCCGGTTTCTGGGAGGCCGTGACGGCGCCCGCCGCCCTCGCCTCGCTCTGGGTCACGGTTCTCGTGTCGGCCGGCGTCGCGGTCGTCAACGCCGGGTTCGGCACGCTCGTCGCGTGGGTGCTCGTACGCGACGAGTTCCCCGGCAAGCGCGTCGTCAACGCCCTCATCGACCTGCCGTTCGCGCTGCCCACCATCGTGGCGAGCATCGTGCTGCTGTCGCTGTACGGCCCGAACAGCCCGGTCGGCATCCACCTCAACGCCACCCGCTGGGGCCTGGCCGTCGCGCTGCTGTTCGTGACGCTCCCGTTCGTCGTCCGGTCGGTTCAGCCGGTGCTCATCGAGGCCGACCACGAGGTCGAGGAGGCGGCCGCCTCGCTCGGCGCCTCGAGCTGGACGACGTTCCGACGCGTCGTCCTGCCGACCCTGGCACCGGCCGTGCTGAGCGGCGCCGGGCTCGCGTTCGCCCGGTCCATCGGCGAGTACGGCTCGGTGGTGCTCATCGGCGGCGACATCCCGCGGGAGACCCAGGTGGCCTCCCAGTACATCCAGCAGCAGATCGAGGTCGACCGCCCGCTCAACGCGGCCGCGGTTTCGGTGGCGCTGCTCACCATCGCGTTCCTGACGCTGCTCGTCCTGCGGGTGCTCTCGACGCGCGCCCAGCGACGTGAGGAGCGAGCGGCATGAGGCTGTCCACCCGGTCCCGGATCACGCTGCGCGTCGTCGCGCTGGCCTACCTGTTCGCGCTGCTCGCCGTGCCGGTCGGCGTCATCCTCTGGCGCACGTTCTCCCCCGGCGTCGCCGCGTTCTGGGCGTCGGTGACGACGCCGGCGGCGATCTCGGCGTTCAACCTCTCGGTCCTCATCGTCGCCATCGTCGTGCCGATGAACGTCGTCTTCGGCGTCGCGACCGCGCTGGCGCTCGTGCGCGGCCGCTTCCGCGGTCGCGGCCTGCTCCAGGCGGTCGTCGACCTGCCCTTCGCCGTGTCGCCGATCGTCGTCGGTGTCGCGCTCATCATGCTCTGGGGCGTCGACGGCTGGTTCGGTGCGCTCGACCGTGCGGGTCTGCGCGTCATCTTCGGCCTGCCCGGCATGGTGCTCGCGACGCTCTTCGTGACGCTGCCGTTCGTCGTGCGCGAGGTCGAGCCGGTGCTCCACGAGATCGGCCAGGACCAGGAGCAGGCGGCGGCCACGCTCGGTGCCAACCGCTGGCAGACGTTCTGGCGCATCACGCTGCCGGCCATCCGCTGGGGCCTGACGTACGGGATCGTCCTCACGGTGGCGCGGGCGCTCGGCGAGTTCGGCGCCGTCATCATGGTGTCCTCCGGCTTCGCCGGCGTCTCGCAGACCCTGACGCTGCTCGTCCACGCGCGCTACATCGACGACCACAACACCTACGGCGCCTACGCCGCCGCGACCCTCCTCATGGGCATGGCGCTCGTCGTGCTCCTGCTCATGACCCTGCTCGACCGCAAGAGGAGCACCCGATGATCACCGTGACCGACGCCCGCAAGAGCTACGGCTCGTTCCTCGCGCTCGACGACGTCAGCATCGAGATCCCGAGCGGGTCGCTGACCGCCCTGCTCGGTCCGAGCGGCTCGGGCAAGTCGACGCTGCTGCGCTCGATCGCCGGCCTCGAGGACCTCGACGGCGGGGTCGTGACGATCGCCGGGCGCGACGTGACGCACCAGCCGCCGCAGCGGCGCGGCATCGGGTTCGTCTTCCAGCACTACGCGGCGTTCAAGCACATGACCGTCCGGGACAACGTCGCCTTCGGGCTGTCGATCCGCAAGCGCGCCAAGGCCGACATCGACCGACGCGTCGGCGAGCTGCTCGAGATCGTCGGCCTCGAGGGGTTCCGCGACCGGTACCCGGCCCAGCTGTCCGGAGGGCAGCGGCAGCGGATGGCCCTGGCCCGGGCGCTGGCCGTCGACCCCGAGGTGCTCCTGCTCGACGAGCCGTTCGGCGCCCTCGACGCCAAGGTGCGGGCCGATCTGCGCACGTGGCTGCGGCGGCTGCACGACGAGGTCCACGTGACGACCGTCCTCGTGACGCACGACCAGGAGGAGGCGCTCGACGTCGCCGACCGCATCGCCGTGCTCAACCACGGACGCATCGAGCAGGTGGGCGACCCGGTGACGCTGTACGAACGTCCGGCCAACGACTTCGTCATGGGTTTCCTCGGCTCCGTCGCCCACCTCGGCGGGCAGCTCGTCCGGCCCCACGACATCGCGCTCGAGCGCGACCGTGCCGTGGCCCTCGCCCTCGACGACGCCGTGAACGGGTCGCCCGGCATCGTCGCGGCGGTCGTCGAGCGCGTCGTACCGCTCGGCTTCGAGGTGCGGGTCGACCTGCGTGCCGAGTCCGGCGAGCGGTTCGCCGCGCAGCTGACACGACGCGACGCCGGTGAGCTGGCGCTCGAGCCGGGCGAGCGGGTCTTCGCGCGCGCGGCGCAACGCTCCAGCGTCGTCGAGATCGACCCGGCGCTCGCGATCTGAGGCGGCTCGAGAACCGTCCCGCGGTTCTGCGCGTAGTCGCGCCGGCACGTCGGGACCGCGGGCGCGTGGACGCCGACCGCCGGACGCCGCGGGCATCGCGCGGCCCGTCGCCTCGGGCGTCCGGCGGTCGGCAGCGCCGCTGCGGCACACTGTGCCGGTGGACATCTCTGCCCGGGTCGACTACGCCGTCAGGGCGATGCTCATCCTCAGCGACGCGGAGGCCCAGGGCTCCGGGCCGGTCAGCATCGACTCGCTGGCCACCCGCCAGGACCTGCCGCGCAAGTTCCTCGAAGCCATCTTCGCGGACCTGCGACGGGCCGGTCTCGTCCTGAGCCGGCGAGGTGCCCGCGGGGGCTACGTGCTCGGACGCTCCAGCGACGACATCAGCATCGGCGACGTGTTCCGTGCCGTCGACGGGCCGCTCGCCGAGGTGCGTGGCCTGCGACCGCACGAGACGGAGTACCACGGCGTCGCGACCCACCTGCCGAGCCTGTGGGTCGCCGTCCGGGCCAGCCTGCGCGAGGTCCTCGACGGCACGTCGCTCGAGTCGCTGCGGACCGGGGAGCTGCCCGACCCGGTGCAACGACTGCTCACCGCCCCGGACGCCTGGCGCAACCGCTGAGTGCCTTCGCCCGGCCCGCTGTCGGTCGTCACGACGACCGCCTGGGCGGTGGTCTCGGTCGGTGTGTCGCCGCCTCGCGTCACGCTGGGCGCTGACCCGTCGCTCAGGTGGCTCGTGCCGGACCGGCTCGGGATCGCGCACGGGCGGGATCCGGCCACACCGGCACCGTGACGCTGACGGAGACCTCGAGATCGGGGCCCTCCAGGAGGCAGCGGTCGAGCCGTGCCCCGTTCGCGTGCGCGACCGATGCGGCCAGGGCGCACGCCTGAGCGCCGGTGGTGCGCTGTCGGGTCGCGCCCGCGATGGCCGCAAGGTCGGCCGCGAGCCGAGCACGCTGCCCGGCCACCGCGACGGCGGCGAGGACGAGTGCCGCCACGCCGACGGCAAGCAGGACGCCGACCGCGCCGAGCACGAGGACGCTCGAGGAGCCTCGATCGCGCGAGCCGGGACCAGGACCCGCGAGGGCGCGGTGGCCCAGCCAACGCAGCGGGAGGCGGCGCCGCAGGCGGCTCACGGCGAGGTCCCCGTTGCGGACTCCGTCGGCGTCACGGCGACGGCCTGCAGCGTCCAGCTCGGCAGACCAGCCCAGCCGCCGGCATCGGCCCTCACGGTGACGGCGACACCCAACGGTGCGGCATGGACCGAGACCCTTGCTCCGGCCGGTGCCGCGGAGAGCGCCAGACTCGTGACACGGTCCACGGGGTCACCACGCGCGGCCGCACGGGCAGCGATCCGTGCAGCATCGACGCAGCGCAGCTGGTCGACCCCCGCCCGGACCGCCGCCAGGCAGAGCGCCAGGACGAGGACGACGGCAGGAACGGCGACGGCCAGCTCGGCCGTCACCATCCCAGCGTCCCGACGACCGCACCGCCTGGTGGACGCGGCCGCCGTGGGCTGCGTCGGTCGACCAGCAGCCACCGACGCACGGCCGCCGGGGGCCGTCACCCGGCGATCCCGAGGGCGTTCTGGACGATGCCCGCGAGCGCCGAGCGCACCGCGTCGGACTTGACGACACCGAGCAGGACCAACGCGAAGGTGCAGGCGGCCATGATGCCGACGGCGTACTCGGCGGTCGTCATCCCGACGTCGTGGCGAGCCGACCTTGCGGTCGCCGTCGCGCGTCGAAAGGCCCGGATCAGGCTGTGGGACATGGATGTTCCTTTCTCTGGGCCGCGCTGCTGCGCGGCTGGTAGGTGAGCCTCAGGACGACACCAGGTCGCGCGCGAGCGCGACGACGAGCGGCACGACGGTGGTGAGGCAGAACGCCGGCAGCAGGACGAGGCCGAGTGGGGCCACCAGGCGGACGCCGACCCGGCCCGCTGCCACCTCGACCCGCTCGAGCTCGGCGTCGCGCAGGTCGTCGGCGGCCGCGAGCAGCAACGGCCCTGGCGGAACCCCGGCGAGGTGGGCCACCTGGACGGCCCGGGCTGCCGGCGCCCACGCGGCCCCGACGGACGCCCAGGCCTCGGCGTCCGTCGCTCCCCACCGCAATGCGTTGGCGACCTGTCGGAGATCCGCCGCAGCCCCCTCCGGCAACCCGGCACCGACGGCCTCGAGGACGTCCCAGGTGGGCAGTCCGGAGCGGTACCCGAGGGCGAGGAGGGCCAGCGACGAGGCGACCTGACCGGGCCCGGGATCGCCGCGGCCCACCGTCACGTCGTGGTCGTCGCCGTCGGTGACTGCGGCTCGGTCCGGTCGGTGCGTGGCCTCGATGCGCGGGCGGGGAGGCAGGACGACAACCGCGAGCGCCACGAGGAGGCCCGCGACCAGGGCGCCCCCGCCGGGCCCGCCCACCTGCGGCAGGCCCGACCCCGGCAGCACCGACACCGGCAGCACCGACAACGGCAGCTCTGACACCGTCGGCACCGACGCGGCTAGGGCCGGCGCGGCGGTCACGACCGCACCACCGCGCGCACCATGCGGGTGCACCACCACCGGCCGAGCAGCACGAGGCCGGCACCCGCGACGACGGCCCCGGTCGACAGCGGCGAGCCGAGATAGAGCGTGTGCGGGTCGACGCCGCACGCGAGTCCCAGCAGAGGTCCGGCCAGGGGCAGGGCGGTCAGCACGGTGACGGTCGCCCGAGGCCCCGCCACCGCGGCGCTGACCCGACCCTGTCGACGACGCACGTCGCGCAGTCCACGCGCGGCACGCTCCACTGCTGCCGCCAACGGCGCGCCGGTCCGCTCGGACAGCTGCCAGGCCGCGGCGACGAAGGCAAGCTCGTCCGAGCCCGTCCGCGCGGACCAGTCCGCCCACACCGTGGAGGCGGGCCGCACCGTACGACCGGCCCGGACGAGGTCGGCCGCGAGCCCGGCGACCGCCGGGCGGCGGCCGCGGGTCGCCGTGTCGAGCAGCCGGTGGTCGGACGCGGTCGCGGACGCCACCGGGCGCCTCCCCTGCGGTCGGGCGGTCGGGGCCCCGAGTGCGCCGGCCATCTGGTCCGCACCGACAACCGTCATGGCCGCCACCTCGACGGCTCGGGCGGGCGGCAGTCCCGCCTCCAGCCCGGCTCCGATCGCGGACAGCAGGTCGAGCGCCCCGGAGAGCAGGTCGTCGGGACGACGCCGCAGTCGCCAGGCCCGGAGGACCTCGACCGGGTCGGCGCGCCACAGCTGGGCGATTCGAGCCCGCGCGGAAGTCCCCGAGTCAGCCGAGTCCGCCGAGGCCTCCGAGGCCTCCGAGGCCTCCGACGCGGACGAATCCCCGCCGGCCGCCCTCACGACGTGCGCGAGGACCTGGCGCGATCGCGTCACCCGCACCGACCTGCGACGCGGCCACGCGAGGACGGTCGCGGCGCAGAGGAGTCCGGCCGCCACACCCGCGGCACCGGCACCCGCCAGACCCCAGACCTGCTCGCCCTCCGTGATGGTCACGCCGCACCCACCGCGTCATCGGCAGCACCGCTGCGGCCGGTGGCCGAGACGACCTCGGGTGCTCCGGCAAGCCCCGCTCCGTCCCGCCGGGCGTTCGGGACAGGCGGCGTCCCGACGGTCGGCCCGGGGTCGGCCATCCCCAGCCGGGCGGCGAGCTGCGGCCAGGCCACACCGCGCTCGGGCGCGTGCCCCGGCCCGGCCCAGGCGAGGGCGGTCTCGACGTGGGCGCCACGGGCGTGGCGTCGCAGGAAGGCCACGGACGCGACGTGCCGCACGCCTCCGGACCGGGTGACGTGGACGACGACGTCCAGGGCGGCGGCCACCTGCGACCGCACAGCCGAGGGCGACAGACCGGCGAGTGCCCCGAGCGCCTCGAACCGGGCAAGGACGTCGGCCGGTTCGTTGGCGTGGACGGTGCCGCAGCCGCCCTCGTGACCGGTGTTGAGCGCGGTGAGCAGGTCCCTGACCTCCGCGCCTCTCACCTCCCCCACGACGATCCGGTCAGGCCGCATCCGGAGGGCCTGACGCACGAGCGTCGACAGCGTGACCTCGCCGACGCCCTCGACGTTGGCGGGCCGCGCCTCGAGGCGCACGACGTGCGGGTGGTCGACGCGCAGCTCGCGGACGTCCTCGACGAGGAGCAGCCGTTCGATCGGGTCGCACGCGGAGAGCAGGGCCGCGAGCAAGGTGGTCTTGCCGGCGCCGGTGCCGCCGGAGACGACGAAGGCGAGGCGGCGACGGACCAGCGCCCCCAGGACCCGCTCCCAGGCCGGCGGCACCATGCCGCGCGAGGTGAGCGACCGTAGGGACACGGCCCGTGACGGGGGAACCCGGATGGTCACGTGCGCACCACCCTCGACGAGGGGCGGCAGCATCGCGTGCAAACGCGCACCCGAGGGCAGCTGGCCGTCGACCCACGGACTGGCCTCGTCCAGGCGCCGCCCCGCCAGCCCCGCGAGCCGCACCGCCAGGGTGCGGGCGTCGGCCGGGTCCAGGTGGTCGGTGGTGCGCTCCATCCCGGCGCCTCGGTCGACCCAGACCCACCCGTCGCCGTTGACGGCGACGTCCGTGACCCCGGGCTCGGCCAGCCACGCGTCGAGCGGACCGGCGCCGAGGACGCGGGCGCCCAGCGCGCTGCGCGAGGCCGCCACTCGCTCCGCACCGAGCGCGCCCTGCTCCTGGGCGGCGACGGCCGCGACGGCGTCGGGACCGGGGGCCACGCCGTCCCGGACCCGGTCCCAGACCGCCGGGCTGAGGCTCATGCCGCCTCCGAGGCCGACACGAGCCGCAGCAGGATCTCGTCGGCGGCGCGGACGAGCGCGCCGCGGCCCCGGACGCCGGGCGGGAGGCCGTCGGCCACCTCTGCCACGAGCCGCCGGTCGTCGCCGACGGCGGCCACGACCGGCACGTCGAGCTCGTCGGTGACGAGGTCCTCGAGCTCGGGCTCGACACGGGCACCGCGAAGGACCAGCCATGGCTCGAGCGGCGGCACCACCGGCCCGGACCAGTCGTCCGCCGTGCGACGTGCCGCGTCGACCACCCGCCTGACGCCGGGGACGACGAGCGAGGCCGCAGCGAGCTGGACCACCTGCGTGCCGACCACGACGACGACGGCGTCGGCGAGGGGGGCGACGGTCCCCACGACCGCGGCCGCACGAGGGAGGTCGAGCACGGTCACGGCGTGCGCGTCGGCGAGGCCGGCCACGACGTCCGGCACCGTGTCGAGCCAGTCCTGGGGGTCCTGGTCGGGAGCCCACGGCGGACCGCCCGACAGCACGGCGACTCCCGCGGTGACGGGCAGTCGGTCGGCGAGACCCGCACCGTCGACCACGCCACGAACATCGGCGAGGTCCGGCCAGCGCCAGCCCGGTTCCTGCTCGACGCCGAGCACGACGTCGAGGCGGCCGGAGTTGCGGTCGAGGTCGACGGCCACGGCCGAGCGACCTGCGGCCGCGGCCCGGACGGCGAGCGCTGCGGCGAGGCACGAGGCCCCGACGCCTCCCGAGGCGGACAGGACGGCGATGACGTTTCCCATGCGTCCACCGTCGTCGGTCGCGGTGGGTGGGCCCAGCCCGAAGGCGGCCGCTGTGGACGAGGCCCAGCCGGCCGGACCGGGTGTGGACAACCGCGGCGGGAGGCGCACGAGCAGCGGCTCAGAACAGCCAGAACAGACAGGTGGCCTCCGTCCGGGGGAAGACGGAGGCCACCATCACGAGACTGGCACCGGGGGGGAGGAGCCAGATCGCGCAGCGCTCGACCCCGAAGGGGAGCGCCGCCCACCATCGTGGACCCCGGAACACCCGATTGCAAACCGACTTGTCACGACACGCTGTGATTTCTCGACAATCACGACGGACACGAGCCGACCCCGCATGCTCGCACGTTCTGCGAGTCCGGACAAATCGGGCACGCTGCGGAGGCCGGCACGAGAGGAGGCCCCCGACCGTGACGGTCAGGGGCCTCCGGAGACGTATCGAGCTACCAGGCGTGCAATTTTCCAAGTGTCGCCCCGGTGGTGATCCCGGGGGTGGACGGTTCCAAGCGAACTGCTCTCGCGTGGGTACTCGGTACTTCTCGGAAAAGGGTTCTGCGCGGATCCAGGATCTACGCCTCCCGGCGATGTGGTTCCTGCGTCCGTTCTACCGCACGCTCCCGGCGTGGCGACAGACCCGAGCCGAGGCCGGAGCCCGGAACTGTCCACCATCGTGGACATCACGCACGCACGGGCGTGCGGGCAGCCTCCCGCGCGCCCCGATTGCCCCGGTTCGCCCTCACAGGTCGGGGCTGAGCCGCCCGATGCGGACCGCGTCGCTGATCCGCTCCCCCTCCGCGGCTCCTGCCATGTAGGCCGTGCCGGCCTGGGCCAGCCACAGGCCGACGCCGCGGGCGCCCCCGGAGGCGTAGGCGGCGAGGGAGCCCAGGTAGGCCGGCCCACCCTGGGCGGCGTGGCCGGCCTCGGGCACCGCGACACCGGTCGGGTCGAGCCCGAGCGCCTGGAGGAGCGCGCGCTCCATGGCGCGCGCCACGAGGCCGTTGCCGTGGACGAAGGGGCGGATGGCCGCCACCTCGGCGTGCACGAGGGCGGCGGTGACGGCCGCCGGGATGCGCGTCGACCCGGAGGCCGCGACGATGACGTCGCTCAGGGCGGACAGCCGCGCCGCGACGGCCGACGCCGGGGGGGCCTCGCCGAGGTCGACGAGCTCGGTGCACGACTCGTCACCGACGCGCGGCCGACCCAACGCCTCCGGCGTCACGACCGCCGATGCCGCGGCGACGTGCAGGCGAGCCAGTGCCTGGAGGGGGGCGGTCCTGACGAGCCCGACGACGCGCTCGCTCTCTGCGGTCGCGGCGATCGCGCCCCGGAGCGTCGAGAGGCCGGCGTCCGGGCGCTCCGGCCAGTCGCGCGCACCGCTCATGAACGCGCGCACCACGTCGAGGGGGACGTCGGCGCCGTCGAGCGCCGCGCTGGCCTGTGCGCCCCGGACCCGCGACTCGGCGGCGGCCTCGGGAATGCGTCGACGCAGCGCCTCGTGGAACCGCAGCCGGGTGCTCGCCTCGCGCGCACCCTCGGCGCGCTCCCGCACGTCGGGCAGGTCCACGAGCGCCCCGAGCCGGTCGAGCAGGGCAGCCTGGGCGGCGGTCGGGTCTGGCACCGCCCCAGCCTAGGAGCACGCGTCGCACCGAGCCGGCGACGCGTGAGCGAACCCACGCCCACGCAATTGCCCTTTTCCGCTGGACATTCCGTGCGAAGCGGAGACAGCCGGGCAAACGCCTCGCGACAATCCATTCGTGACGACCGGGAGTGCGACGACGCCGGCCGTGCACCGCGAGCGAGTGCTCGACGGGCTGCGCGGTCTCGCCGCGCTCGCCGTCGTGCACGTCCACCTCGTCTTCTACAGCGGGCTGTCCGCCCTCGACGGCGGCGGTCACGCCGGGGTCGTCGTCTTCTTCGTGCTGTCCGGCTACCTCGTGACGCGCCGCCTGTGGCGCCGTACGGCGGACGCGCCCTTGTGGGCGACCTACACCACCTTCGTCCGGCGCCGCGCCGTGCGGCTCTACCCGGCCCTCGTCGGCATGGTGGTCATCAGCGGAGCCGTCTTCGCCGTTCTCGACGCACCAGCCCTGCCCGGCGTCCTGCGCGTCGCCCCGGTCGTCCTCGTCCAGGCGACGGCCCCGTTCGTCGCGACGGGCCCGATCGCGGTCGAGCCGTGGCAGCACACGTGGAGCCTCACGGTGGAGTGGGTCTTCTACCTCGCGTGGCCCGTGCTCCTCCTCGCCGCCCGCCGTCGTGTCGACGAGTCCCGGCTCCGCGCGCTCGTCCTCGTCACGGCCGCGGTCCTGTACCTCGCCTCGCTCGCGCTGTCGCCCCGCACCTTCTACTTCCTCGCCCCGGCCAACTGGTCGGCCATGCTGTTCGGTGCCGGTCTCGCGCTCCACCACGCCGTGCCCGGACGCCGCGAGGACGCGGGCCGTGAGCCGCTCGTCGTCGCCCTCGGTGTCGCACTCCTCGTCGTGGCGACGCTCCTGCCCAGCTCGCTCAACGGGCACGTCGTCTACCGCTACAGCGTGTTCCCGGCCGCGGTCGTCGTCGCGTTCGTCGTCATCGACCACCGACGTGACCGCGCCGGAGTCGCCATCCGCCTCCTGGGCTCCCGCGCGCTGTCCGGCGTCGGCGTCTCCAGCTACAGCCTCTACCTCTGGCACCTGCCGGTCGTGTGGGCGGTTCGGGTGGCGTGGCCCGACGCGCCCCCGCTGCTCGTGTGCGCGACCGCGCTCCTCGTCCTCGTGCCGGTCGTCGCGGCCAGCTACGTGCTGCTCGAACGGCCGTGGCTCGTCGGCTCCGGCACGCGCTACCCTCTGGTCATGCGTTCGACCAACCGCGCGTGGTGGCTGCCCAGCTGAGGCGGCCTGTCGAACCAACCCACCAAGAGCCGCCCACGGGCGGCTCTTGCCATGTGCCAGAAGGCGCACCGCGTCGGAGTGCGGCTCGTGGGCTCCCACCCCGAGGAGCACCGATGTCCACCACCACGACCAGCACCGGAACCACCACGTCCCCGTCGACGCCCGTCAGCTCGGCTGAGGATGCGACGTACACGACCGCCCGCGAGCGCAGCCGCATCCTCGACGCCCTCATCGACGATCACGCGTCGAGCGACCCGTCGCGCTTCCGCATGCTGACCGGCGACCGGCCCACGGGCCCGTTGCACATCGGCCACTACCTTTCGAGCCTGCGCAACCGGGTCCGCCTGCAGGACAAGGGAGTCGAGACATTCGTCGTCATCGCCGACTACCAGGTCATCACGGACCGGGACTCCGTCGGTGCGATCGGCGACAACGTCCACGGCCTGGTCCTCGACTACCTGGCGGCCGGCCTCGACCCCGAACGGACGACGATCTTCACGCACAGCGCCGTGCCGGCCCTCAACCAGCTGATGCTGCCCTTCCTGTCGCTCGTCACCGACGCCGAGCTGCGGCGCAACCCGACCGTCAAGGACGAGCTGACCCTGTCGGACGGCCGCCCGCTGTCGGGGCTGCTGCTCACCTACCCGGTGCACCAGGCTGCGGACATCCTCTTCTGCCACAGTCGAATCGTGCCGGTCGGCCGCGACCAGCTGCCCCACCTCGAGCAGACCCGCGCCATCGCCCGACGCTTCAACGCCCGATACGCCGGCGGCCAGCCGGTCTTCGCCGATCCGGAGGCGCTGCTGTCCGACGTGCCGCTGCTGCTCGGCACCGATGGCGCGAAGATGAGCAAGAGCAGGGGCAACGTCGTCAACCTGCGGGACTCGGCCGACGAGACCGCCGCGCGGATCCGGGCGGCCCGCACCGACTCCGAACGCCGGATCACCTACGACCCCGACCGACGGCCGGCCGTCGCTAACCTGCTGACCATTGCCGGGCTGTTCCTCGGTCAGTCGCCCGAGTCGGTGGCCGAGGGCATCGGTGACGGCGGGGCGGTGCGGCTCAAGGCGGTCGTCACCGACGCCGTCAACGAGTCGCTCGCGCAGCACCGGGCCCGACGCGTCGAGCTCGAACGGGACCCCGGCCACATCGCTGCCGTGCTGCGGGATGGCAACGCCCGCGCCGATGCCGTGGCCGAACGCACCCTCGCCACGGTGCGTGCCGTCATGGGGATGGCCTACTGACGCGCACCAGCCCACCCACCAGCGCCACGGCGCACTTCTGGACGCTCGGACCCGCGCAGCCCCCGAGCCAACCGCGCCCTGGCGCAGTTTTCCGCCCAGGCCGGCTCAACCGGCCAACCGACGCGACAACCGCGCCGTGGCGCACTTTTCGCGTCCAGGCCGGCCCAACCGACGCGACAACCGCGCCCTGGCGCGCTTCTCGGTGCTCCACCGACGGTGTGCTGCCCGGAGACCGACGATGCCGGCGCGCTCGAGACGCCAGTGGTCAGTCGGAGCCGTGCGGCTCCTCGTGCATCGTGTCGATGGCGATCCGGTCGTCGACCGGCGTCGCGCCTTCCGCGCCGGGGTAGAGCCTGAATCCGGGCTTCTCGCGGTGCTCGAACGAGCGGTAGAACGCCTGCGCGTCGTCGGTGACGAGATCCAGGCGACGGGTGCCCGACGCCGCGAAGACCGCCTCGACGAGCCTGCGCCCCGTGCCACGGCGTCGGTGCGAGGCTGCGACGCCGAGCTGGGCGAGGTAGGACTGCACGACGCCGTCACCGAAGGCCTGTGCGAACCCGACGACCCGCTCCCCGCGCTCGGGCACCCCCTCACCGGCCGGCTCCACCGCGACGAAGGCCACGACCCCGGGCGCGGTGCAGGCACGGACCGCCACGTCCGGGTCGGAGAACGAGGGCCAACCGAGCTCACGGCACAGCCGGGCCACGCCTTCGGCATCGGCCGGTCGGAACGGACGTACGTCGGTCACCGAACCACTCTGCCCCAGCGCGGTCCCACAGGTGTGACCCCGGACGCCACCTCATCCGACGGTGCGACCGCTCGTCGGATGTCGGCAACCGCTCGCCGTGCTACTCGTCGGTAGCGATGAGACCCCCGTCACCTGGGCCTTGCTGGGCGAACTAGCCTGCGTTTGAGTTGTGCTCGACCGTCGATGTCCGCGCGCCAGCGCCCGCAGGAGTCGTCGCGACCGCACCACCGTCGATGCGAAAGGGTGACACCGTGAGCGACAAGCCGCTCGAGAACCTCGTCCACGAGGGACTGACCTTCCCACCCCCGGCCGAGTTCGCCGCGCAGGCCAACGGCACCGCCGACCTCTACGAGAAGGCGGCCGCCGACCACGAGGGGTTCTGGGCCGAGCAGGCCCGCACATACCTCACGTGGAGCAAGCCCTTCACGCAGTCCCTCGACTGGAGCAACCCGCCGTTCGCGAAGTGGTTCGCCGACGGCGAGCTCAACGCCTGCGTCAACGCCGTCGACCGTCACGTCGAGGCCGGGCGCGGCGACAGGGTCGCGATCCACTTCGTCGGCGAGCCGGACGGCGACACACGGGACATCACCTACGCCGACCTCCACGCGGAGGTGCAGCGGGCCGCGAACGCGCTCGCCGACCTCGGCGTCGGCAAGGGCGACACCGTCGCAATCTACCTGCCGATGATCCCCGAGGCCGCGGTCGCGATGCTCGCGTGCGCCCGTCTCGGCGCGCCGCACTCGGTCGTCTTCGGCGGCTTCTCCGCGGAGGCGCTGCACTCGCGCATCGACGACGCCAGGGCCAAGGTCGTCATCACCGCCGACGGTGGCTACCGCCGCGGCGCACCGTCGGCCCTCAAGCCGGCCGTCGACGCCGCGCTCGACCACGGCGACACGTCGGTCCAGAAGGTGCTCGTCGTGCGGCGCACCGGCCAGGACACCGCCTGGACCGAGGGCCGCGACCTGTGGTGGCACGAGGCGCTCGAGCAGGCCGCCCCGACCCACGAGGCACAGGCGTTCGAGGCGGAGCACCCGCTCTTCATCCTCTACACGTCGGGCACCACCGGGAAGCCGAAGGGCATCTTCCACACGACCGGCGGCTACCTGACCCAGACGGCGTACACCAACGCCGTCGTCCACGACGTCCACCCCGACACCGACGTCTACTGGTGCACCGCCGACATCGGCTGGGTCACCGGCCACTCCTACATCGTCTACGGGCCGCTCACGAACGGCGCCACGCAGGTCATGTACGAGGGGACGCCCGACACGCCGCACCAGGGCCGCTGGTGGGAGATCATCCAGAACTACAAGGTGACCGTCCTCTACACGGCCCCGACGGCGGTGCGCACCTTCATGAAGTGGGGCACCGACATCCCGGCGAAGTTCGACATGAGCTCCCTGCGCCTGCTCGGCTCGGTCGGCGAGCCGATCAACCCCGAGGCCTGGCTCTGGTACCACAAGCACATCGGCGGGGGCCGCGCCCCGATCGTCGACACGTGGTGGCAGACCGAGACGGGCGCGATCATGATCAGCCCACTGCCCGGTGTCACGACGCTGGAGCCGGGCTCAGCACAGAAGCCGATCCCGGGCGTCAGCGCCGAGATCCTCGACGACGAGGGCCGGCCGTTCACCACGCCCGAGCAGGTCGGCTACCTCGTGCTCACCAAGCCGTGGCCCTCGATGCTGCGCGGGATCTGGGGGGACCCGGAACGGTACAAGGAGACGTACTGGTCGCGGTTCGGCGAGAAGTACTACTTCGCGGGCGACGGCGCGAAGTACGACGCGGACGGCAACATCTGGCTGCTCGGCCGCGTCGACGACGTCATGAACGTGTCCGGGCACCGCCTGTCCACCGCCGAGATCGAGTCGGCGCTCGTGTCGCACCCCAAGGTCGCCGAGGCGGCCGTCGTCGGGGCCAACGACGACACCACCGGCCAGGCCGTCTGCGCGTTCGTCATCCTGCGCCAGGAGGCCATCGAGGAGGCCGACGAGCCGGGTGAGGGCACCGACCTCGTCAAGGAGCTGCGCAACCACGTGGCCAAGGAGATCGGCCCCATCGCCAAGCCGCGCTCGATCATGATCGTCAGCGAGCTGCCCAAGACGCGGTCCGGCAAGATCATGCGCCGCCTGCTGCGCGACGTCGCCGAGGGGCGCGAGGTCGGCGACGTGACGACGCTCGCCGACAGCTCGGTCATGGATCTCATCAAGACGGGGATGTCCGAGGGAGGCTCCTCCGCCTGACCGCTCCCGCCGCGTCCTCGGCGGCCTTTGGCATCGGCTCGACGCCGCCCGTCCCGCGCACCCGTGGGGCGGGCGGCGTCGTCATCCCCCGCCCCACGGTCGGCAGCGTCGCCGACGACGCTGTGGATGGCCCCCGGCGGCGCAGCCCGTCCGTGGTTGACTCGGGCCATGAGCAGCGTGGAGCAGGAGCCGCACACCTGGGTCGTCGCGTCGATCGCCGGCGTGCCGACGGCCGACCCGAAGCCCCGGCTGTCCCTCAGCGAGGACGGCCTGCTCACCGGGACCACCGGCGTCAACCGCATCGTGGGCACGTACGTCGCGGAGAACGAGCTCATCAAGGTCGAGGGCACCGGCATGACCCGGAAGGCCGGCCCACCCGAGGCGATGGAGCAGGAGCGCCGTTTCCTGCGGGCCCTCGAGGGCTGGCAGGCCTTCCACCTCGGCGGGGGACGCCTCGAGATCGGCCCCGCCGATGGCGGCATCGTCTGCGTCCTCACCGAACCGGGTCCGCCTGCACGGTGACTCGGGCTGCGTTCCCGCCCCCACCTTCGGGCGCGGCGGACGGCCGCCCACCCCATCCAGCCCATGGCGCGGCCCATGGCCCGCATTCACGGACGCCATGCACCTGGAGATGGTGACGGTTGAGGCTGCCCGCGGAGCGAGCGCGATTCGGACCGAGGTCCGGATGCGTGGTATTCGTTGAAGCGTGAAGCAGCTTCGTGTCGTCGTGTCCAGCACCCGTCCCGGCCGCATTGGCCCCGTCGTCGCCGAGTGGGTCGCCGCGCAGGCGCCCGCGGACGAGTGGCAGCCCGAGCTCGTCGACCTGTCGACCCTGCCCTTCTTCGACGAGGAGGACATGCCGAAGAACGGCAACTACGCCAAGCCGCACACCAAGGCCTGGGCCAAGCAGGTCTTCGAGGCCGACGCCGTCCTCATCGTCACTCCGCAGTACAACCGCAGCTTCCCGGCGCCGATCAAGAACGCCGTCGACTACCTGTTCGCCGAGTGGCACGCCAAGCCCGTCGCGCTCGTCGGCTACGGCTGGACCGGTGCGACCGACGCCACCGCCGACCTGACCAAGGTCCTCGGCCACGTCAAGGCCGACGTCGTCGGGTCGACCGGGCTCGTCTTCACCCAGGACGTCTCACCCACGGGCGAGCTCACCGTCACGGACGAGCGCCGCGCCGAGCTCGCCGAGCTCATCGCGACCCTCGCCGCGCGGGTCGATGCCACCACGGACGTGGACGCCTCCCTCAGCGCCTGACGCCGCGGCGTCCCTCACCCGTGGCGAGGCGGCGTGCCGCGCCGCGAGGCCGAGACGCCGCCCCGCGAGGCGGCGTCTCGGCGCAAGCGCGGGATCGCGGCGAGGAGGATGAGCACGCCGCTCGACCACAGCGGCATCGTCACGGCCATCGCGACCGCGAGCCAGGCGGGCCTGGACCGGCGGGCGGCCCACGCCGTGAAGACCACCGCGACGGGCAGCCGCACGAGAAGCGGCGGGTAGAAGGCCTGCGTCGGCGGCGTCGGCGCGTCGGTGAGGAACCGGGCCCATCGCGCCCAGAGGTCGGGGGCGGCCAGGTACGAGGCGAGGACGACCGCCGCGGTCACGCCGACGCTCACGGCGAGCGCGCGCCACTCGCGGCGCACGGCGAACCACACCGGACCCAGGCCCGGCGTCACCTTCGTCAGCAGGGGGAAGGCCCACGCCCACGCGCCCCGACGCCGCAGCCCGAGCACACAGGCCACCGCGAGGAACGCCTCGATGTTGCCGATGACGAGGGCCGGCGGCACGACGTAGAGCAGGGTGAGCCAGCGCCAGCGCCCCGGCAGCGGCCACAGGAGCCACGTCAGCGCCGCGGTGAGCAGACCGGACCAGACGGCGAGGAAGACCGCCCACGGCAGGAGCGTCAGCGGCCAGGCGAGCTGCGCGAAGGCCGGAGAGTAGTTGAACGCGTCCGGCGTGCCCGGCGGGACGCCGTAGGGCGACACCCGCCAGACGACCCAGTAGGCGTGGGCCGAGTCGGTGCCGAAGGTTCCGAGCCGGCTCAGGGCCAGCACCCACAGCGCCGCGGGGAGGCTGACCCACAGGGCCAGCCGGACGACGCGGCCGAGGTCCATCCTTCGCACGTCGGTGCCCGGACCGGTTGCCGGCGCCGTGGACGGGTCGTCCACCGAGTCGGTTCGCTCGGCCGCCGAGCCGGTGCCGGGAGCGGTCATCGTGGCGCCCGCAGGAGCACGTAGCCGTCGGCGCGCGCCGCCTCCGACCAGCCGGCATCGGCGAGGCGTCCGACGACGGGAGCGTCGTCCGCGACCAGCGCTGCGCCGCAGCGCAGCTGGGCCGGGTAGGCGTCCCACCCGTCGGCCGCGGAGACGAAGCGGTGGTAGGCCCGGATGCGCTCGGCGGTGCGCAGCTCGACGCGGGTGTCCATCGTGGGCCGCAGCGTCGGGTGGGCCCACTCGAGCCAGCCACCGAGGGTCTCGTCGCTGCACACGACGGTGCCCGCGGGGAGGGCCGACAGGGGCCTGTCGAGCCCGGGTGCGCCGAGAGCCGGGCGGGCCGCGACGGATGGCGCGAGGACGGCCGTGAGCAGGAGCGCGAGCCCGGGCAGGACCGCCGTCGCGGCGCGCTCGCGCCGGGTCGGCACCGCGTCGGGCAGGGGCAGGAGTGACTGCAGGGCCGCGGCGGCCAGCGGCGCGATGACGACCGCAGCCAGCGCCACGGTGCGCGCGTGCGCGAGGGCAAGGTAGAGGGCCACCGCGACGAGAAGTGCCGCCGTCCAACGCTGCTCGCGCCGACGCAGCATCGTGACGACAACCGGCACCACGAGGGCGATCATCGCCCAGAGCCCCGGGTCGGCCAGGGACGTCGCCTGCCACTCGCTGACGAACGGAGCCACGTCGGCCACCTGGAACGGTGAGGCGAACAGCCGCGGCCCGACCGGCGTGACGGCCGCCGCGGCCACCGACAGCACGGGCACCAGGAGCAGGCGCGCGACCTCCCGACGGCGAGGATGGAGTCGCCCGTCGAGCAGACCGCCGAGCAGGACGAGCAGCCCGAGGCCCGGACCGACGAACCACATCCCGTGCGAGCACGCCCACAGCCAGGTGACGGGGACGAGCCACCAGCGGGCGCGGCCGTCGACCAGCGTGCGCAGCCACGCGTCCACCGTCAGCGCGGCGAGCCCGAACGTCACCAGCTGCGGACGCGGCGACAGGCTGCCGCTCATCGCGACGAACGCGACGGCGAGGACGAGCGCCGTCACCAACGCCGACGACGCGCGCCGGCAGGCGACCCACAGGCACACCCCGACGAGGACCGTGCCGAGGCAGAGCAGCCACGCGACACCCGGGAGCCCGACGGCCGCGTCGGCGCCGTGCAGGAGCACCTCGGGCAACCACTGGTTGAGGATCCACGGCCGCTCCGCGCCGGCGCCGAACGGATCGTCGAGGACGAACTGCCCTGTCTGCAGGAGGTGCTCACCGGCCCGAAGGTGCCAGAACGTGTCCGGGTCGCGGACCGGCCCGAGCGCCTTGACGGCGAACAGCGCCAGCACCGCGCCGGGAAGCAGCCAACCCAGCCGGGCCACCGGCGACACGCGTCGGCGACCGGAGTCGGTGCTCCGCTCCAGCCGTCGGGCCTCCGGCGAGACGACCACGGTCCCGGTCAGCCGAAGGCGCTGGCCATGCGGATCGCACCGGGGCCGATGATGACGATGAACAATGCCGGCAGGATGCACGTCATGAGGGGGAAGAGGATCTTGATGGTGACCTTCTGGGCCTTCTCCTCGGCCTTCTGCCTGCGGACCAGTCGCATGTTCGCGGTCTGCTCGCGCAGCACCCCGGCGATGGGAAGTCCGAGCCGGTCGGCCTGCACGAGGGCCGTCACGAAGTTCTTCACCTCGGGCAGCGTGACGCGGTCGCCCATGGCCGAGAACGCCTCGCCACGCGACTTGCCGATCTGGATCTCGGAGATGACGCGGGCGAACTCCCCCGAGATCGGGCCCTCGACGTTGCGCGCCACTTGGAGGAGCGCCGCGTCGAAGCCCTGACCGGCCTCCACGCAGACGGTCAGCATGTCGAGCGCGTCGGCCAGGCTCTTGCCGGTCTGCTCCTGGCGGCGCATGCCGGCGTTGTAGAGCAGGAGGTCGGGCACGAAGAAGAACACGGCGCCGAGAAGGAGGCCGTACACGACGCTGGTGAGCTGGAAGTTCCCGTACACGACGCCGAGCACGACACCGAGCAGCAGGCAGACGCCCTTGGCACCCATGATCCGCTCGACGGTCCACGGGGACGGGTTGCCGGCGCGGTCGAGCAGCAACGTGTAGCGGTCCTCGGTTCCCTTGGGCGACAAGGCCACCGCCAAGGCCTTGGTGCGGTCGAACACGGGTGTGACGAGGCGGTCCTTGGCTCCCAGGTCGGCCGTGACGACGGACCGGCTCGTGACGCTGCTCTCGATGAGCATGAGGGACTTGGCCACGCCCCGTGGCTCGCTCGTGCCGAAGGACATCGACAGGACGGCGACCATGAGCCCGATGCCGACGAGGGCTGCCGCGATGTAGATGGGGTCCACGTTCATCTCACACCTCGATGTTGACGACGTTGCGCATCCACACGACGCCGACACCGAGGGCGACGAGCCCACCGACGCTCATGAAGAGCCCGAGGGTCGTGGTCCACAGGAGGCTGACGTACTCGTAGTTGACGTTCATCATGTAGAAGAAGATGAGGATCGGCAGCGCGATGAGGATGTAGGCGGACAGGCGCCCCTCCGCGGAGAGCGTCTTCACCTGGCGGTAGAGGGACTCGCGCTCGCGCAGCGTGTTGGCCGTCGTGCGGAGGGTGTCGGCCAAGTTGCCGCCGACCTCGCGCTGGATGCGGATCGCCATGACGGTCCAGTGCATCGAGTCGCTGTCCATGCGGTTGGCCACGCGCTCCAGCGCGTCGGACAGGTCGGTGCCGATGCGCGTCTCGGCGAGGGCTCGGCTGAACTCCTTGCCGCTCGGCTCGGCGGCGTCGCGAGCGACGGCCTCGAGGGCCTGCGGCAGGCCGAAGCCGCTGCGGAGGCTGGTCGAGACGAGGAGCAGGATCCCGGGCAGCTGCGCCTCGAACTTCGTCGCGCGACGACTGGCCGCGAACCGGAGGAAGGCCGGCATCCCGATGAGGCCGAGGACGGCCCCGAGCAGCAGACCGACGAGCTTGGCCTCGCCGGCGAAGAAAATCCCGACGGCGGCTCCGACGATGACCGCCACGATGCGCAGGATGAGCCACTCCCCCGCGCGGAACGGCAGGTCGGCCTTCTCGATGAGCGCCATGGTCTTGCTCGTCGACTTGCGGTCCTTCATGACGCGGTCGCCGATGTCGAGCAGCTGCGCCGCGATGGTGCTCTGGGTGGCCTTCGTCTCCTGCGGCGACAGCGGCAGTCCGGTGCCCACGACGTAGGTCTCGATCGCTGCGACGCGCCTTTCGCGCTTGGTCTGGAACGTCGGCGTCAGGGCGGCACCGACCCCGACGAGCATGGCCAGGGCGAGAAGGGCCGCGGCGATGAGGGGAGTGCGCTCCGCGGTGTTCGCCGGGACGAGGCCGGCGAGCACCCCCGAGGCCGCGGGCGGCGACGCGCCGGCGGTCGGGGTCGGGGTCGGCGTGGCCGGCGCTGCAGCGCTACCGAAGGTCACCTGCTGGGTGAACGAGAACGGCGTCGTACCGGCAGTGCCCTTGACCGTGTAGGCGTGGCGTCCGGTCATGGCGCTCGGTACCCGGACCGACAGCTGCACCTGGCGGTTGAGCGCCTGGGCCGAGGTCTGGAACGCCGAGGTGACGGCGGCGGCGTTGTCCGCCGCTGCGACCGAGCCACCGTTGGTCGAGGCCAGCCGCTGAAGAGCCGCGCTCGCCGTCGCCTCCTGGGTCTTGAAGCGCACGACGTCGACACGGACGCCGGCCTGCCGCAGCTTCGTGATGGTGTTGGCGAGCGCCCTCGCGGGGTCCTTGGCCATGGTGTCGGCGCCGTCGCTGAGCAGGACGATGCTGCGGTCACCGGTGGTGCCGAGGGCCGTCACGGCGTCCTGCACGCCCTCGTACAGGCTGGTGTCGCCACGGGAGTCCAGCCCGTCGACGACCCGGAGAGCCGCGGCCCGGTCGAGGGTCGGCGGCAGGTCGACGCCCGCGGTGTTCGCGAACGACGCGACCCCCACCTTGACGTCCGCGGGAACCGTGCGCAGGTAGACGGCCGAGGCCTTGCGCACGGTCAGCATGCCGGCCACGCCCATCGAACCGCTCGTGTCGATGACGAGCATCGCCTTACGGTCGCGCTTGGGCGCCTGCTTGACGGTCACGGGGTACTCGGTGCCGTCGATGGTCACCTTGAGGCTGGCCGGGTCGACCTGGACGTCGGACTTGCTCCGGATCGTCAGGACCCCGGTCATGGTGGCGGCGCCGGCGGACGTCGTCCCGGTGACGTTGCTCAGCCCGACGGTGACGGGGTCATCGGCGTGCGCGGTCGTGGGCAGGACGAGCAGCCCGGCCGTCGCGGCGGCCAGGACGAGCGCGAGTCGGCGACGGACGCTGCTCACAGCCCGGTCCGTGCGAACAGGGAAATCGGCAGCTCGACACCGACGTCGGCGAGGTCCTGCGCGAACTTCGGGCGGATGCCGGTGGGCTGGAGCGTGCCGAGGAAGCGGCCGTTCTCGTCGCGACCCGCGCCGTAGTTGAAGGTGAAGATGTCCTGCAGCGTGATGACGTCGGACTCCATGCCGACCACCTCGGAGATCGCGGTGATCTTGCGCGAGCCGTCCTTGAGACGGGACTGCTGGACGATGAGGTCGACGGCGCCGGCGACCTGCTCGCGGATGGCGCGAACCGGCAGCTCGACGCCGGCCATGAGCACCATCGTCTCGAGACGGGCCAGGCTGTCGCGCGGGCTGTTGGCGTGGACGGTCGTGATCGAGCCGTCGTGGCCGGTGTTCATGGCCTGCAGCATGTCGAGCGCGGCGCCGTCACGGATCTCACCGACGATGATGCGGTCGGGGCGCATACGCAGGCAGTTCTTGACGAGCTCGCGGATCGAGATCTGGCCGCGGCCCTCGATGTTGGCCGGGCGAGCCTCGAGACGCAGCACGTGGTCCTGCTGCAGCTGGAGCTCGGCGGCGTCCTCGATGGTGACGATGCGCTCGTCGTGCGGCAGGAACGAGCTGATGACGTTGAGCGTCGTCGTCTTTCCGGAGCCGGTACCACCGCTGATGATGATGTTGCGGCGGCCGCGGACACACGCCTCGAGGAAGTCGCGGACCATCGGCGTGAACGTGCCGAACGAGATGAGGTCGCGGTCGTTGAACGGGTCGGCGGCGAACTTGCGGATCGTCAGCATGGAGCCGTCGAGGGCGATCGGCGGCACGACGGCGTTGACACGCGAGCCGTCGGGCAGACGGGCGTCGACCATCGGGCTCGACTCGTCGACGCGGCGGCCGACGCGTCCGACGATCTTGTCGATGGTGCGGCGCAGGTGACCCTCGTCGGAGAACCGGGCCTCGACGGGGAACAGCTTGCCGTCGCGCTCGATGTAGATGTCGTCGGGGCCGTTGACCATGATCTCGCTGACCTCCGCGTCGCGGAGGTAGGGCTCGAGGGGCCCGTGGCCGAGGATGTCGTCGCTGACGTCCTGCGCGATGCGCGTCCGGTCGGAGTGCGACAGCGGCGTCTGCTCCGAGTCGATGACGTCCTGGAGGGTCTGCCGCACCTGCGCGGCGAGCTCGCTCTCGGCCAGGTGCGGGTCGTACAGGCGCGGGCCGAGCGACTCGACGAGCGCCGCGTGGACACGCTCCTTGACCGTCGCGAAGGGGTCGGCGTTGCGACGCCGGCCCGCGGCGTCGCTGCCGCGGTGCTGGCCGTTGATGCCGGGCTCGGCGACCTGGGTCGCCGCGCGCGCCCGGTCGAGGCGGTCTGCCAGGTTGCTCATCGCTTGCTCCTCAGGAGTCCGAAGCTGCTGCGCTTCGCACCGTTCTGCATGTCCTCGCCGAAGCGGCGTCGGATCTCGTTGTCGGCGAGGTCGCGGATCGCCATGGACACCGGGTTGCGCGGCTCGTCGAGGACGAGCGCGACACCGCGGTTGACCGACGCCGGGACCGTGAGGCTGTTCGGCACGTTGGCCGAGATCGGGGTCTTGAGCGCGACCTCGACGTCGTCGGGCTTGAGCCCCACCTTGGCGTCGGAGCGGTTGAGCACGATCGTCCGGGACTCCTTGGAGGCGCCGAGCGTGTCGAGGGTGTTGATCGCGATGCGCAGGTTCTTCACGGCGGGGATGTCGAGCGTCGCGATGAGGACGGTCAGGTCGCTGACGTCGAAGGCGGCCAGCACGTGCTCGGTGAAGGACGGCGGCGTGTCGACGAGGACGTAGTCGTAGAGGCTGCGGGCGTCGCGGAGCAGCTCGACGATGACGTGCGAGGGCACCCGGTCGGCATCGGCCGGGTCCGCGGGGGCCGCGATGACGTCGAGACCGCTCTCGGGGTGCGTGGTGACGACCGACGCGATGCCGGCCTCGTCGAGGTGGCCGGCCATCGCGACGACGTCGCGGACCGAGCCGCGCGGCTGCAGCTGGAGGCTGATCGCGACGTCGCCGAACATGAGGTCGAGGTCGACGAGCAGCGTCTTGGCTCCCGTGGAGGCCAGGTAGGTGGCCAGGTTGGTCGACATCGTCGTCTTGCCGACACCGCCCTTGGCGGAGAAGACGGTGATGACCTTGCCCTCGCGGCCGCCCCCCATCGCGCTGTGACCGGACAGCTGCTGCGTCAGCGCCGTCGAGCGGCGGACCGCGTCGGCCAGCGCCGTCTGGTCGTCGGCCTGGACGACCTCCCGGACGCCGCTGCGCAGGGCCTGCGCGAGGGCCGTCACGTCGAGGCGGTGGCGGAGCAGGATGACGCCGAGCTCGGGTCGGTCGATGCGCTCGCGCTCGGCCAGCTCGCAGGCGAGGTCGAGGTCGATGTCCGGGCCAATGATGACGAGCGCGTGGTTGCGGTCCTCCTCCAGGGCCCGGCTCACGCGAGGTCCCGACGTGAGCAGGAGCGCGTCGGCTCCGATGGCGAACCGGTACGTGTCGACAGCGTTCGGGTCGAAGTCCCAGAGGATCGTCATTGCGAAGTCACCGCATCTCTCAACTGGAGGTCCGTGACCTCCTGCTTCGGGTCGATCTGGACGTCAGAGCCTCGAAGAGCAGCGTAGAGCGTTCGGTTCTGGATTCCGTGGATGAGCAGTGGGGCGTCCGTCGGCTTGACCGCGACCGTCACGAGGAAGCCGCCGGCAGCCCCCTGAGCCGTCGGTGACTGGCCTTCCGGCACGGGCTGGGCCGCCGCGCCCGCGAGGGGCGCGTCACCCATGGCGATCACCTGCACGTCACCCATGAGGAGGCTGGTGCCCTTGACCTGGTTCTCGTTGAGGATCTTGGCCTCGGGCGTGTCACTGAGGTCCTTGATCTGGTAGCTCTGGTAGATCGCGATGTGCGAGCCGGGTGTGACGAACTTGCCGACGCGTGCCGGGTCGGACAGGGACAGCGACACCGCGAGCATCCCGCTCGGCACCTCGATGGCCTTTGTGCCGGCCGGCTGGGTGCTGAACCGGGCCGCGAGCAGGTACTCGCCGGCCTGGATGTCGTTGACGGCGAGGAGCGCGTTGTTGTCGGCGTTGACCTCCTGGAGGGCGCCGACCGGCACGGCCTTGGCCGGGACGCTCGTCTGGGCGATGAGGCCGGTGCGTTGCGCGTCCTTGAGGGTCGTGCCCGCCGGGATGAGCTTCTGCGCGACCCACACCGGGGCCGGCGCCTGCTCGGCGATGGCACGCTCGTCGGCGCTGCGCGCGTACATGATGACCAGCGCGCCGCCACCCACGGCCAGCACGACGGCCACGAGGATGGCGAGAATGCGACGGTTCATGAAGGGCTCCCCCCGACTAGCTGTGATGCGTTGAGACGTTCGTGGTGCCGTCAGCCCGCGGGCAGGACGACGTAGGCTCCGAAGTTGTTGCCCGACGTGGGCGGCACGATGGTGCCGGCCCGGTCGAGAGTCCCGGTGACGTACCACCCGGACAGGCACCGGTCACCGCCGGTGCACGGGACGGTCCCGCTGAGCAGGCTCGCGGCCTCCTGGGAACCACCGACCTTGTAGCCGGTGAGGTAGAACTTCGACCACCCGACGACGTGGTAGTAGGAGTTCGAGCCGCCACCGCTGGCCCCGGTGCAGTCCGGGTAGCCGGAGATGCCGCCCGTCGGCAGCGACCCCGCCTTGACGAGGCAGTCGAAGATCGGCAGCTCGACGACGGTGCCGCGCAGGGCCGCGACGGCGTCGTAGCAGCCGCTCGGCGGCGAGCTGCCGGCGTCGATCTGGGCCCAGTCGTTGATGCTGACGTTCGCCTGGCAGTTGCCGGCGCTGTCGACGACGTAGCCGAAGCCGCCGGCGGTGTCCTTGCCGTTGATCGCGCAGGGGGCCACCGTCGTGCTCTTGAGCATGATGGTGATCTCGGCGCTGCTGGCCGGCCACGGGGTCTGTCCCGCCGACGAGCCGTACCCGGGCCACGGCGAGCCGGGCGGAGTCTGGTAGACCGTGCCGCTGCTCGTGTTCCGCTTCCACTCGCACTCGGACACGACGATGGGCACCTTGGCGGTGTACTGACCGGGCGATCCCCAGGCCGAGCGCGCACAGGCGTAGACGGTGCTGCCCGAGCTGTTCGTCAGGGCGCGGGCGAAGGGGGTGAGGACCGTGGTGCCGCTCGAGGTCTCGGTCCGCGTCTTGGTCTCGACGTACGGGATGCCGGAGACGAGCCAGCCCGGCTTGGGCGTGCACTTGGTCAGGCTCGTGGCGTCCGGGGTCTCGCAAGCCGTCGTGATGCTCGTGACCGCGGAGGCACACACGCTGGACACCGAGGACAACCCGTCCTTGGCGTTCGCGTTGGCCAGCGGCTTGACCGCGGTGGCGGCGTTGGCGTCGCTGCAGGCCGCGTTGTTCGTCGCGCACATCTGCGCCAGAGCCATGGCGGAGGCGTCCGCGCCGTTCTGCAGCTGGCGTCGCTCCGACATGATGGAGCCGATGTCGACGCTGATGGCCAGCGAGCCCATGATGACGCCGGTGGCGACGAGGATGCTGACGATGACCGCCACGGCACCCGCGTCGTGACGCTGACGAAGACGACGGTTCACCCTCCGCATCGCATGACTCCTGTCGCAGCCACGGGGCCGGACAGGCCCCAGTTCCCCCCGACGAGGCGAATCGCCGGACCCATGATGATCCAGTTGAACGTCGCCGTCACCGTCACCGACGCGTTGGCGGTGGAGCCGGCGGAACACGTCACGACGCCCGGGACGGCGAGGCCGGGCACGCCGACCGCCGCAGCGGATGCACGCTGGGTGATGGCCGTCATGTCGGTCGCCGCGGGGTTGGGCAGCACGACCGCTGCGCGCACGCCTTCACGGCTGGCGTTCGTCACCTGGATCTGGGTGAAGAAGTAGCGGCCGAAGTCGACGATCCCGGCGATGACGAGAAACAGCACGGGAAGGACGATCGCGAGCTCCACGGCGGCCGCGCCGCGCTCACCTCTGGCCATGCCAGACCGCCCTCCCCGTGCCGGATTTTGCGCTTTGTGTCGTCCACGGCCCCCCGGCGTGGACGTCGTGCTCAGACTTGCGCCGCGACGTTGTTGAACGTCGTCGACAGGTTGTTGCCCAGCAGCGAGACCGCTGCGATGATCACGACGGCGATCAGGGCAACCATGAGGCCGTACTCGACGGCCGTCGCTCCCCGGTCCCCGTTGAGACGGGCCTGGATCCTGGATGCGAGCTTGGTCATGTAATGCGCTCCTCGAACGTTGCGGATGAGTGCCAGACGTCATGCTGGTGCGTGGCAGCCCGTCTCCCGACGAACGAGCCGTGGTCGGGCGCCGGCCGGGTTCGGTCGGCGCCCATCACCAGGTCAGACCTGGGTCGCGACGTTGTTGAAGGTCGTCGACAGCTTGTTCCCCAGAAGCGACACGGCCGCGATGATCACGACGGCGATGAGGGCGACCATGAGGCCGTACTCGACGGCGGTCGCGCCCTTCTCGCGGTCCATGGCCCGGCTGATACCCGTCTGGAGCTTGGCAGCAAGCTTCGTCATTGTTCATTCCTCCCAGTGGTGCAGGGCCACCCGATGTGCCCCCCGCTGAACAGAGATTAGGTGGGCGTTGACGCCCTGTCCTGAAAATGCTTGAAGTTCCCATCACCAACCCAAAGAGGTGTCAACCGGACGCGCCGGGTGGCAGGGTTTGAGCTGCTGAGCGGGACGCCGGCCGCCAGCGCGCCGTGACGCCGGACGAGGAAGGGAGCACCGATGTCGGGGGACACGCCTCCCACGCACGACCGCTCCCGGCTGCGTGTCAGCGGTGCACCGGCGCCGGCCGTGGACGTCGCGTGCGCGGCCGTCTTCGTCGTGCTCCTCGCGGGAGTCGCGGCGGTGGTGACCACCGGCTCGGACGCCTTCTGGCCCGTGGCGCTCGGGGACCGCATCCGGGCGTCGGGATCGGTGCCCGAGGGCGTGCCCTTCGCGGCCGCGTCGACCTCGGGATGGGTGAACACGACGGCCCTCGGTCAGCTCGTTCTCTCGGTCGCCGGTAGCGCAGGAACGCTGGGTCTCCTTGCGGCACAGGTCGTTTCGGTGGGGGTTACTCTCGGCCTGGTGGCTTGGCACGCGGTGCGCCGCGGTGCGCCCGTGGCCCGCACCGCCCTCGTCCTGACCGTGCTGGCCGTCGGCGCGGCGACCTCCTTGCTCGTGGCACGCGTCCAGCTCCTGTCACTGGTCCCCTTCGCGCTGCTGCTCGTGCTGCTGCGGTCCGAGCACGACCGCCCTTCTCGCAGGATGTGGCTCGTGGTGCCGCTGCTCGCGCTGTGGGGCAACCTGCACGGAGCCGTCCTCGTCGGGGTGGCGGCCACCGGCTGCCATCTGCTGTTCTCGCGGCTGAGGCGCGACCCTGTCGAGGTGGTGCTCGTGGGAGTCGCGTCGCTGGTCGCTGCGTGCGCCAACCCGGGGCTGTGGCGCGCGCCGCAGTACTACCTCGGGGTGCTGGGCGGTGAGGCGACCTCCGACGCGTCGGGCATGTGGGGCCGCCCCGACCTGACCAACCCCTTCGACCTCGCGATGGTCGTCGCGGCCCTCGTGCTCGGCGCCATGGCGTTCCGGCGCCGGCGACCGGCGTGGGAGTTCGTCGCCGTGGCCGGGCTCGCGGCCGGGACGGTCATCGCCTCGCGCAACGCCGTCTGGCTGCTGCTCTTCCTCGCCGGTTCGGCGGCGGCCTCATCCGCCTCGCGGAACGAGCAGGGTCCGGCACCCGAGCCCGGGCAGGGGCCGCTTTCCCGTAGGGCCGGCGCGAGCGGCGTCGGCGTCGGCTCGGCCCTCGTGGTGCTCGTCGGCGTCGTCGCCGCCTCGGCGGTCCTCGCCGGACGGGCACCGGGCCTGCACCGGCACGACCTCGACGTCGCCGCTGCCGCGCGGGCAGCGGGGGGACGCGTCGTCCTGGCCCCCGAACCGCTGTCCGAGGAGCTGGCGGCCGCCGGCGCGACGGTCTGGGTCAGCAACCCCCTCGACGCCTTCGGCTCACGCGACCAGTCGGCCTACCTGGCCTTCCTTCGCGCCGACGCCAACGGCGCCACCCGGGCGCTCGAGCAGGCCGAGGTCGTCATCGCCCAGCGGGGCTCAGGACAGCAGGCCGTTGCCGTGGCCGCGGGCTTCACGGTCCGCAGCGAGGCCGGCGGTCTGCTCGTGCTGGCTCGCTGACCGCCACGGCGACGAACGCCAAGGAGTCGTGGGTCGCACAGCGCCATCTCCCCGGGGCGTCGCTCAGGGCGCCGGGCGCGCCTCCGTGGAGAACACGACGATGATGTGGTTGGCATACCACCACTGACCGGCCACGAGGGCGACGAGGAGCACGCCGACCCAGACGATGGAACGCTTCGAGGCGGTGCGGGGCGTCCCCGCGAGGAGGACCGGCAACGTCGGCAGAAGCAGCAGGTACCGCAGGACGGCAGGGAGCATCGGCGTCATCGCGAACAGGAACGGGGGGTAGCCGATCGACCAGGCGCGCAGCTCCGGGCACCAGGGCCGCCCTCGAGGACCCAGGACGTTCAGGGCGAAGAGGCCGAGGAACAGCGCGAGGAAGACAGGGCCGGGGACTCCGAACAGGTGAGACAGGTCATCGAACCAACCGAGGTACAGGCTTCGCTGACCGGCGCTGCGTTCCATCCCGGCCTCGGTGCCGATGAAGATTGACGCCACTAGCATCCATGCGACGAGGCCGAGGACGCTGGCCCAAGCCGCAGCCATTAGACCGGCAGCCTCCCTCGCCCGGCTCCTCCAGAAAGGCCCTTCGTGACGCCACCGCAGATAGCCGTGGACCAGAACCGCGAGAAGGAGGGGCAGCGTCACGATGCGCGTCATCGACAGCGCCAGGACGGCGGCGGCCGCCAACCAGTACCGTCGGTCGACGAGCAGGTTCAGGGCTCCCATGAGGAACAGCAAGGCAAGGGATTCGCTGTAGCCGATCTGGAGCAGCGGCGCACTGATGAAGAAGCTCGAGAAGAGCACCGTGACCCCGGCCAGGAACCGACCGCCTGACCGCATGACGAGCCGGTACAGCAGAACCATGGCCCCAGCGCCAGCCAGACAGCTGACGATGGTGGCCGCCACCGGGAAAGACAGCGACGTGACCGACATGACGGCGCGGACCAGCATCGGGTACGCGGGCGGGAAGGCCCAGGTCCACAGCGTGTTGGTTGTGTCAGCGGCCGACGATCCTGGCGTCGGCAGCTCGTACCCGTCGGTCGCGATCCGGCGGTACGACTGGGCGTCCCAGTTCGACACGATGCCGAGGTATCCGGGGTTCGCGGGCTCCGGGTCATACACGTAGTAGTCGACCCGGGTGCTGCTGAGCGCCACCTGCTCCCGTGCCGCGATGGCGAGAACCACGGTGTCGACGACCCGTGAGGACGCGAACACGACCAGCGGGACCCAGTAGGTCACGAGGAAGGTGCGAAGCCGCAGGCCAAGACCCGCCCGTGCACCTTCCGGCCGGCCCGTCATGGTGGAAGCCACGGCGACCCGTTCAGACGCGGCTCTCGCTGGCGACATGCCTCGAGCTCCTCCCCTTGCATCCGTGCGACTCGTGGGTGCCGAGAGGAGGCTCGTGCCCCTAAAGTCTCGGCGAGCATAGGCGACCCACCGGGACTGCACGGCTGGTTTGCCCGACTCCGTCCGCTACGGCGGCCCGCGCTTGTGAGCCGGCGCCGCACAACCCGGGCGCGGTGCGCGAGTTGCGCCAATCGCCGGACAGGACCCCACAGCGGCAGGCACCATGGGCGGCAGACCAGACCGGACGAAGTGCGGAAGGCATCAGGGGACCGTGACCGAGAGCATGAGCCGTGACGGCGCCACGCGCGTCGACTCGCGCGTCCTCGTCGTCATGCCCGCCTACAACGAGAGCGCCTCGATCGCCGTCGTGCTGGCCGAGGTGCTCGAGAGTCTCCCTGACGCGGACGTGCTCGTCGTCG
>NZ_JBNDHY010000020.1:0-43077 GCF_056755315.1 Monashia sp. HAY1-2A | reverse complement strand
TCCGTCGTCGGCAGCGTCAGATGTGTATAAGAGACAGACACGTGGTTCTTCGCCGCGCTGATGCCGCCGTCGCAGGTCGCCGACGGCGACACCACCGAGGCCGACCTCGCCGAGTGGGTGCGCCCCGCCGACCTGCTGCGCCAGTACGAGGCCGGCACCGCCCTCATGCTGCCGCCCACCGTCGTGTGCCTCGAGCAGGTGCGCGACGCCGTGTCGGCCGCCGACTTCGTCGCGCACGCCGACCTGACGCCGCTCGTCATGCCGGAGGTCGTCGACGCCCCCGGGGGCGCGGCGATGGAGGTCGTCGAGCGCGTCTGAGCCGCAAGACGATCCGGCTGCCGTGCCGGGAGGTGGCGCGGCCGGGCGGCGCGTGACGGCTCCCGAGACCTGACACCCGAGACGCAGGAGGCCGACGTGCAGGGTTCCCAGGCCGACCCGACGTGGGTCGGCGGCCGGTTCGGCGAGCGCGCCGAGTGCGTGCTGTGCCCCAACCCGTCGCCGATGACGCTCGACGGCACCAACACGTGGCTCCTCGCCGAGCCGGACGGCGACGAGGTCGTCGTCGTCGACCCCGGCCCGCTGGACGAGGACCACCTGCAGAACGTCCTTCGGCACGTCGCCGACTCCGGCCGACGCGTCGCCCTGACGCTGCTGACCCACGGCCACGACGACCACGCCGAGAGCGCCGACCGCTTCCACGCCCTCACCGGTGCGCCGGTCCGGGCCTTCGGCCGTGGACACGACGACATCCGCCCCGGTGAGACGATCCGCGTCGGCGGGCTCGAGGTGCTCGCCGTCGAGACGCCCGGCCACACCCGCGACTCCTTCTCCTTCGTCCTGCCGGCCGATGCCGCCCTCCTGACCGGTGACACGGTGCTCGGCCGCGGCACGACGGTCGTCGCGTGGCCCGACGGGAGCCTCGAGTCCTACCTCGAGTCCCTCGACCGCCTCCAGCGGCTCACGGCGTCCGGCGCGGTGACCAGCCTGCTGCCGGGGCACGGGCCGTTCGTCCCGGACGCGGCGGCCACCGTGACCTTCTACCTCCAGCACCGCGCCGAGCGGCTCGAGCAGGTCCGGTCCGCGGTCGCGGCCGGCGCCTCGACGGCTCGCAAGGTCGTGGAGACGGTCTACGCCGACGTGCCGCGCAGCGTCTGGCCCGCGGCCGAGCTGTCGGTTCAGGCCCAGCTCGAGTACCTGCGCGAACACCCGTGACACCGGGCGGAGGTGGCGTGGAGGACCTCGCGATGGCGGCGGTCCAGCTCGTCGGCGACCGACGCCGTGCCGTGCTCGGCATCGCCGGGGCGCCGGGAGCCGGCAAGTCGACGCTCGCCGAGGCTCTCGTCACCGAGGTGGGACGGACGAAGGGGCCCGACTACGTCGCCCACGTGCCGATGGACGGCTTCCACCTCGCCGATGTCCAGCTGGAGCGGCTGGGAGCCCTGTCGCGCAAGGGTGCTCCCGACACGTTCGATGCCGACGGGTACGCGCACCTGCTCCGTCGGCTCGTCGCCGAACCGGACTCGTGGGTGTACGCCCCGGGTTTCGAGCGCACGCTCGAACAGCCCGTCGCGGCAGCGATGGTCGTGCCGCCGGCAGCGCGCCTCGTCGTCACCGAGGGCAACTACCTGCTGCTGCCGGAGCCCCGGTGGCAGGCGGCCCGCGCCGCCACGGACGCCGTCTGGTTCGTCACCGGCGACGACGACGTGCGACGCGCGCGGCTGGTGTCACGGCACGTCACCTTCGGCAAGGAGGCCGAGGCTGCGGAGCTGTGGGTCGAGCACACCGACGAGGCGAACGCCCTGCTCGTCATCGCTTCGGCCTCTGCTGCGGACCGGACCGTCGTCAACGGCCCGGACGGCTGGCGCTTCGCGTCCTGATCGCGCCGCCGACCGCCTGCAGCTCGCCGCGGCGGGTAGGCAGGCGCCGTCGCTCAGCATTGCTCCGCGTGACGGGCCAGGTCCGTGTGAGGCGGCTGACCCCGCTGCATTGGCCCCTGCCTCGCGAAACTTCCTCGGCGGCCAAGCTCCGGCTCGTCAGGCGGAGCAGTGCTGAGGGAGCGACAGGGAAGGCCCGCTCGGACTGGCTGAGAGAGGCAGGGCAGAGCCGCTCGGACTGGCGTGGCAGGGGTGGCTCGTCACGAGGAGCAATGCTGAGTGGGAGAGGGCAACTCGGCTCCGCTCTCGGTCCTTCCGCGAAACGCGAGCGGGTAGCAGCGGCGGAAGGGTCAGCGAGGGTCAGCGCGCGCGGCGCTTGAGGCGCTCGACGTCCTGCAGCAGGACGGCGCGAGCCTCCAGACGCAGCCAGCCGCGCGTCGCGAAGTCGGCGAGGGCCTTGTTCACGGTCTCGCGGGACGCGCCGACGAGCTGGGCCAGCTCCTCCTGGGTGAGGTCGTGGCTGACCATGACACCGCCCTCGACGGGCCGGCCGAAGCGCTCGGAGAGGTCGAGCAGCGCCTTGGCGACGCGTCCGGGAACATCGGTGAAGACGAGGTCGGCGAGGTGCGCGTTGGTGCGGCGCAGCCGCTGGGCGAGCGCGGCCAGCAGGGCCTTGGACACCTCGGGTCGACCGGACAGCAGGCCGGTGAGCGAGTCGTTGCCGAGGCCGAGCAGCTGCGTCTCGGCGACGGCGGTGGCCGTCATGGTGCGCGGGCCGGGGTCGAAGAGGCTGAGCTCGCCGAACATCTCGCCCGGGCCGAGGATCGCGACGAGGTTCTCGCGGCCGTCGGGACTCGTGCGGCCGAGCTTGATCTTGCCCTCGGCGATGACGTACAGCGTGTCGCCACGGTCGCCCTCGTGGAACAGCACGTCGCCGCGCTCCATGTGCGTCCGGCTCATCTGCGACTGCAGGGCCGATGACGCCTCGTCGTCGAGGGCCTTGAACAGGGGCGCGCGCTTCACCACGTCGAGATCCACGGGGTCAGTGTGCCACGTCGCCCTCGCCCCCGCCGCGCGGTCGACGGCGCGGTGAACAGGCGCGTCGAACCGGCGCGTCGACGGGCCGGGGAGGTCCTCCGTCCGGCGGTCGGACGCTCGCCCGACGCGGGCGGCGTGACCCAGTCCCGCGGCATACAGTGTGCTCCGTGTCCCCCCGAGCCGTCGTGACCTCCGACGAGACGCCCGTCGCCCGCACGCGCCGCGCCCGCAAGATGTACCGCGCGCTGCACGAGCGCTATCCGTACGCGCACTGCGAGCTCGACTTCACGACGCCGCTCGAGCTGCTCGTCGCGACCATCCTCTCGGCGCAGACCACCGACGTCGGCGTGAACAAGGTCACCCCCATCGTCTTCGACAGGTACCGGACCGCCGCCGACTACGCGGCCGCGGACCGCACCGAGCTCGAGACGATCATCCAGCCCACCGGCTTCTACCGGAACAAGGCCGACGCCCTCATCAAGCTCGGCATCGCCCTCGTCGAGAACTTCGACGGCGAGGTCCCGGGCCGGCTCAAGGACCTCGTGACGTTGCCCGGCGTCGGCCGCAAGACGGCGAACGTCGTGCTCGGCAACGCGTTCGACGTGCCGGGCATCACCGTCGACACGCACTTCGGCCGGCTCGTGCGTCGCTTCGGCTGGACCGAGGAGGAGGACCCGGTCAAGGTCGAGCACGAGATCGGTCGCCTCTTCATGCGCAAGGACTGGACGATGCTCAGCCACGTCGTCATCTTCCACGGCCGGCGCACGTGCCACGCCAAGCGTCCCGCCTGCGGCGCCTGCCCGGTGGCGCGCTGGTGCCCCAGCTACGGCGCCGGCGAGACCGACCCCGACAAGGCCGCGAAGCTGCTCAAGTACGAGCTCGCCCCGCAGGCCCTCGAGGAGGCGGCCCGCGCCGCCGCTGCCGCACAGGCCGCCGAGCAGGACGGTGCCGGGCCGGACGTCCGGGCCGCGGCGGGGCAGGGGAACGCGTGACGCACGTCGCGAGCGGTATCGCGTACGCCGGCCGCACCGGGACGATCGAGCCGGCGCCGGTGCCCCCGGGCGGGATGCCGCGTCCGTCGTGGCTCGACCGCCTGGCCGACCGCCTCGGCACCGCTCGCGCCGAGGACTTCTCGCTCTTCGTGCCACCCGACGAGGGCGGCCGCGAGTCTGCCGTCCTCATCCTCTTCGGCCCGCCGCCGGCGGCGCTCGCCTCGAGCGCGTCCAGTCCGTCGGACCCGTCGGACCCGTCGGACCCGGACGGGGGAGCCTCCGACGAGGAGGCGCACGTCGTCCTCGTCGAGCGGTCCCACGACATGCGCTCGCACCCCGCGCAGATCGCCTTCCCCGGTGGCGCCCGCGACCCCGAGGACGCCGACGACGTCGCCACCGCACTGCGCGAGGCGCAGGAGGAGACCGGCCTCGACCCCTCGGGCGTCGACGTCGTGGCCACCCTGCCGTCCCTGTTCATCCCGTTCTCGGGCTTCGTCGTCACGCCGGTCCTCGGCTGGTGGGCCCGCCCGTCCGCGCTGTCGGTCCGCGACCCGAACGAGGTCCACGACGTGCTGTCGGTGCCGGTCTCCCACCTCGTCGCGCCGGCCACCCGCTTCTCGGTGACGCACCCGTCCGGGTACGTGGGACCCGGTTTCGGCCTCGACGAGCTGCTCCTCTGGGGCTTCACCGCCGGCCTGCTCGGCCGCGTCCTCGACCTCGCGGGCCTCGAGCAGCCCTGGGACGCGTCGGTGCACCGGCCCCTCCCGGAACGCTACGTCGGGCGGGGCCGCGGATGACCGGCAGCGTCGTGCTCGACATCGCGCTCGGCGTGCTCCTGCTGGCCTACGCCGTCTCCGGCTACCGGCAGGGCCTCATCCAGAGCGTCACCTCGCTCGTGGGGTTCTTCCTCTTCGCGGCGGTCGCCGTGTGGCAGCTGCCCGGCCTGCTCGCGCACTGGGACGCCGTCGCCGGCAACACCCGCAGCCGCGTCATCGCCCTCGTCGTGGGGGTGGTCGGGTTCGGCTGGCTCGGGCAGTTCCTCGGCAGCCTCCTCGGCAACCGCATCCGCCAACGGGTCGGCCGGACGCCGTTCCGCCGCGTCGACTCGGCGCTCGGCGCCGTCGTCGTGCTCCTCGCCGCGAGCCTCATCGTGTGGTTCATCGGCGGCACAATGCGCACCGCGGGCAACCCGGCGCTCGCACGGGCCATGGCCGAGTCGAGGGTGCTGCGCGTCGTCAACACGATCGTGCCCGAGGACGCCGGACGCGTCTTCAGCGGCTTCCGCGGGTTCCTGTCGAGCCAGGGCTTCCCGCAGGTCTTCGGTTCCCTTGCGCCGGAGCCGATCACGCCGGTCCCGGCTCCCGACGCGTCGGTCGCCCGGTCGGAGGCGATCCGCGCCGCGGGGCGCTCCGTCGTCAAGGTGCTGACGCAGTCCGACCGGTGCCAGCGTGGGCAGGAGGGCACCGGCTGGGTGCTGCAGGGGAACCGGGTCGTCACCAACGCGCACGTCGTCGCCGGGGCGTCCGAGGTGCGCGTCGAGGTCGACGGGCGGACGCTGACGGCCCACGTCGTCGTCTTCGACCCCGAGCGCGACCTCGCGGTGCTCGAGGTGGAGGGCCTCGACCTGCCGGCGCTCCAGCTCGGCACCGACATCGCCCGGGGTGACTCGGCGGCCGTCCCGGGCTTCCCGCTCGACGGGCCGTACCGCGTCGTCTCCGCCCGGGTACGTGGTGTCCTCGACGCGCGAGGGTTCGACATCTACTCCCAGGACCGCGTCGTCCGCGAGATCTACTCGCTGGCCACGAGCGTGCAGCCGGGCAACTCCGGCGGCCCGCTGCTCGACACCCGGGGCCGGGTCGTCGGCGTCATCTTCGCCAAGTCGCTCGAGGACGACTCGACCGGTTACGCGTTGACCCTCGCGGAGGCCAAGCCGGTCCTCGACGCGGCGTCCACGGCCCAGCGCGAGGTCGCGACCGGCGCCTGCGTCGGCGGCTGACCCGCCGGCGCGATCGACTGCGCCATCGACTGCGCCATCGACTGCGCCATCGACTGCGGCATCGGCCCGGCGGTGCCACAGTGGGGCCATGCAGGTGTCGTTCGTCAGTGCCGACGGGATCACCGACCACCCACCGGGCGAGCTCGAGTCGCTGCTCGCCCGGGCCGACGGTTTCGTCTGGGTCGACGTGCCCGACTACGTCCCGGAGGCCGACGCCCTCCTGGCCGGACCGCTGCGCGCCCACGCCCTCGTCCGGCAGGCCTGTGCCGAACGGAACTTCGTGCCGACGGTCCACTCGTACGAGCACCAGCTCTTCGTCATCCTCCACGCGCCGCTGACGGGCCAGGGCGGTCACGTCCACGTGCTCGAGCTCGACGAGCTCATCGCCGACCGGTACCTCGTGACCGTGCACGGACCGCGCAACCCCGTCCTGAGCTCCGAGGACGCCACGGTCGAGACGCGGTCGGTCCGGGCCCGCATCGAGGCGGGACGGCTCGCGCCCGACAACCCGTTCGAGCTGGCCTACGTCATCAACTCGGCCGTCGCCCGGCGGCAGAGCGCAGCGGTGCGCGAGGTCGCGGCCCGGCTGCCGGCCCTGGAGGCGGAGGTCATGTCGCCGGACTTCCGTCGCCCCGAGGACCTGCTCGAACAGCTCTTCCTGCTGCGCCACGAGCTGAGCACGGCCCGCACCATGGCCGCGCAGGGCCATGACATCCAGGCCCGCATCCAGTCGCTCGACCGGTTCGTGCCGGCCGACGCGCGGCGGCATGCCCGCGACCTCGCCGACCAGTTCGAGCGCGTCCGCAACCTCGGCGACGGCGAGCTGGGCTTCCTCGTCGGCGTCATCGACCTCTACCAGACCCGCGTCACGACGAAGATGACCGTCGCCATGGAGCGGCTGGCGGTCATCGCCGCCATCACGCTGCCGATCACCGCGATCGCGAGCGTCTACGGCATGAACCTCATCGTCAACGACCAGACGCACGTGCCGCAGCTGGTCCTCGTCCTCGCCGTCATGGTCGGGATCAGCCTGTGGCTGCTGCGCTGGGCCCGCCGCCAGGGCTGGTGGTGAGGCACGACCGGGCGGCACGGGTCGACCGACCCGTGGGAACGCCGATGCCACCCGACGTCGGTCGGGTGGACATCGGCGTGGCTGGCTCAGCCGGCCTTGACGGCGAGCACCGGGCACGCCGCGTCGAGCAGCAGCCGCTGGGCGGTCGAGCCGAGCAGGAGCTTGCCGACGGGCGAGCGGTGCCGGATGCCGATGACGAGCATCCGGGGTGCCTCCTCGTCGATGATCTCGAGGATCGCGTCGGCGGGATCGGTGCCGTGCTCGACGCGCCGCACCTCGTGCTCGAGGCCGGACTCGGCGAGGTCGGCGTCGAGGCGGGTGAGGTCGCGGCCGTCGGCGCGGTGGGCGTCGACGAGCTTGTCGTCGCGGGACATGTTGACGACGAGGATGCGGTCGCCGTGGGCGCGGGCCTCGGCGGTGGCGGCCGCGAGCGCGGCCTCGCCCTGCGGGGTCGGGATGTAGCCGACGAGGATGGTCATACCGCTGCCTCCTCACGGAGCTCGGCCAGCAGGCCCGATCCCGGACCGCCCTTGCCACCACGGGCGGCGCGGATGGCCTTCGCGACGAGCGGCCACAGGATGGCCAGCACGATGATGCCGTAGCAGACCCAGGCGACGGGGCCACCGAGGAGGCCGCTGACGGCGCCGTGCGACAGCTGCAGGGAGCGTCGCAGGTGCAGCTCGGCGATCGGGGCGAGGATGACGCCGATGATGAGCGGCAGCACCGGCAGGCCGAAGCGGCGGATCGCGAAGCCGACCAGACCGATGCCGAGGAGCAGGTAGAGGTCGAAGGCCTGGCCGTTGACCGCCCACGCGCCCATCGTCGCGAAGAAGAGGATGCCCGCGTAGAGGTAGGGCCTCGGGATCTGGAGCAGCTTGGCCCACAGGGGTGCCAGGGGCAGGTTGAGGGCCAGCAGCAGCGTGTTGCCGACGAAGAGGCTCGCCACGAGCGTCCAGACGAGGACCGGCTGCTTCTCGATGAGCAGGGGGCCCGGCTCGAGACCGCGGCCCTGCAGGAAGGTGAGGATGATCGCGGCGGTCGCGTTGGTCGGCAGGCCGATGGCGAGCAGCGGCACCAGGGTGCCGGCGGCGGACGCGTTGTTGGCGGCCTCCGGTCCGGCGACGCCCTCGATGGCGCCGTGGCCGAACTCCTCGGGGTGCTTGGTCAGCTTGCGCTCGGCGACGTAGGACAGGAACGTCGGGACCTCGGCGCCACCGGCGGGGATGGCGCCGAAGGGGAAGCCGAGGGCGGTGCCGCGCAGCCACGGCTTCCACGAGCGTCGCCAGTCGTCGCGACCCATCCACGGCTGGCCCACGGGGATGACGCCGCCGGCCTTGCGGCGCAGGTGCGCGGCGACCCAGAGCGCCTCGCCGACGGCGAAGAGCCCGACGGCGACCACGACGATGTCGATGCCGTCGGCCAGCTGCGGGATGCCGAAGGTCATCCGCTGCTGGCCGGTCACCTTGTCGATGCCGACGATGCCGATGGACAGGCCGACGAGCAGCGCCGCGAAGCCGCGGAGCCGGGACGAGCCGAGCACCATGCTGGCGCCGACGAACGCCAGCATGATGATGGCGAAGTACTCGGGCGAGCCGAGCTGGATCGCGAAGGCCACGACCTGCGGCATGACGAGGACGAGCAGGGCCGTGGCGATGGTGCCCGCGACGAAGGAGCCGATGGCGGCCGTCGCCAGCGCCTGGGCGGCCCGTCCGACCTTGGCCATCTTGTTGCCCTCGAGGGCGGTGACCACGGAGGACGACTCGCCCGGGGTGTTGAGCAGGATCGAGGTCGTCGACCCGCCGTACATGCCGCCGTAGAAGATGCCGGCGAACATGATGAGGGCCTGCGTCGTGTCGAGCGTGAAGGTGATCGGCAGCAGCAAGGCGACCGTCATGGCCGGGCCGATGCCGGGCAGCACGCCGACCGCGGTGCCGACGACGACGCCGATGAACGCGAACAGCAGGTTCAGCGGCGTCAGGACGTGGACGAAGCCGTCGATGAGGTGGTTGAGGTTGTCCATCAGAGGATTCCTTGGAGGATGCCTGCGGGCAGGTTGACCCCGAGCCCGATGGCAAACGCGTAGAAGGTGGCGAGCGAGATCGCGAGCGCGACGAGGACACCGCGGACGTGGTGCCGGTTGCCGAGCGCGAAGGCGGACCCCGCGAACAGGAGCGTGCCGGCGATGACCCAGCCGAGCGAGTCCATGAGCGCGGCGCTCACGCCGAAGACGACGACGAGCAGGCCGACGGTCTTCCAGTCGGCCTTGGCGCCGAGGTCGACGTCCTCGCCCTCGTCGGCCGCCCCGACGCCACCACGGTGGATGTCGACGGCGTACGCGGCGGAGACGATGAGCAGGAGGACACCGAGGACGGTCGGGACCACCTTGGGGCCGAGCGAGTCGTTGGTACTCGCCACCGGGGCGAGCTGGGCCGCGTTGACCAGCAGGAGGATGCCGAGGCCGGCGAGGGCCGCGCACATTCCGTACTGTGCGCGGTCCCCGCCCTGCTTCTCGACGTCCTGCGCGCCGGTCCGAGCGGCCGTGCGGTCGGAAGTCGTGTCGGACATCGTCAGCTCGTCAGCCCGAGGCCCGTGAGGATGTCGGCGACGTCCTTGTCCTGCGCCTTGAGGAAGGTGCCGAACTGGTCACCGGTCTCGAACGCGTCGGTCCAGCCGCGCTTCTCGAGCTCGCTCTTCCAGGCGTCGGTGCCGTGCATCTTCGTCAGGGCGTCGACCCAGACCTGCTTGTCGGCGGCCGAGATCTCCGGCGGCGCGACGATGCCACGCCAGTTGGTGAAGGTGAAGTCGATGCCCGACTCCTTGACGGTCGGCACGTCGGGGAGGGCGTCGATGCGCTTGTCGCTGGTCACCGCGAGGACCCGGATGGAGCCGGACTTGACCTGCTCGAGGAACTCGCCGAAGCCGCTGGCGCCGAAGGCGATCTTGTTGCCGAGGACCGCGGGAAGCAGCTCGCCACCGCCGTCGTAGGAGATGTAGGACACCTTGGTCGGGTCGATGCCGGCGGCCTTGGCCAACTGCATCGGCAGCAGGTGGTCGGGGCCACCCGGGCTGGAGCCGCCACCGACGTTGACCTTCGACGGGTCCTTCTTCCACGCGTCGACCAGGCTCTTGAGGTCCTTGTACGGCGAGTCCTTGGAGACGACGATGGCGCCGGCCTCCTCGATGAGCTTGGCGATCGGCGTGGTGTCGGCGAGGGTCGCCTTCGACTTCTGCGTGTAGGCCGCGCCGACGACGCCGAGGCCCATCTGCATGGCGAGCTTGCCGTTGCCCTTCTCGTTGACGATGCGCTGGAGGCCGACGGTGCCGCCGGCGCCGGGCAGGTTGAAGACCTGGATCGAGTTGGTGATCTTCTCGTTCTCCATGACCTTGGCCACGGTGCGGGCGGTCGTGTCGTAGCCGCCGCCGGGGCTGTTGGGGACCATGATCTGCAGGCTCGAGGCGGGACCGGCGGCGGCGCCGGTGGACGAGCTGTCCTTCTTGGCGGTGGCACCGCACGCCGAGAGGGCGAGGGCCCCGGCGGCGGTCAGGGCGACGAGGGCGCCGACGCGGCGGCGGGTGCTGCGGGTGCTGCGGGTGCTGCGGGTGCTGCGGGTGCCGGCGATGCCGGGACGGGCAGTGTGGTGAGTGCTCATCGTTGAGATCTCTTTCGCGATCTTGGGCTGGAACGGCATGATCGTGCCCGCGTCCCGGACGGGTGTCGCCGTTGTGTCACCAATGAAGGTTGAGTTCGTTGTGGTCAAGCAGAGCACGGGCCGGTGGTTCGGTCGGCTGACCCTCACGGGGCAGCTGCTCGCTGTTCAGATGCTCATCCTGGTTGGCGTGCTCGTGGCGGTCGGTCTCGTCTCGCTGTCCCAGTCGGAGGCGACGTTCACCCGCACCGAGGGTCGCCGGGTGTCGGCCATCGCCGAGCAGCTGGCGAGCACGCCGATCGTGCGGACGGAGATGGCTCCGCATGGAGTGCTCACCGTGCTGCCCACGCTGGTGCAGTCCATCGTGACGCAGTACAACGTCACGTCGATGAGCGTCGCCGACGCCGACGAGATGGTGCGGGTGTCCTCGGACCCGACGCTCGAGCGGGCCCCCCTCCCGGTCGGCTCGCCGGCGGTGGCGAACGGTGCGAGCTGGACCGGGGTCATGGAGCTCGGCGGCGAACGGATGCTCGTGGCCCAGAGCCCGTTGCTGTCGGTGCCCGACCCGTCGGTCAAGGGGCCGCAGCTGCCGGTCGGCACGCAGCTGGGGACGGTCATGATCGCGGAGCACATGCCGTCGGCGCTCGACCGGCTGCAGGGGGCGTCGGCCTACCTGCCCACCTACCTCGGGATCGCGCTGGTCGTCGGCGGTCTCGGCTCGTGGCTGTTGGCGCGCCGCATCAAGAGGCAGACGCTCGGGCTCGAGCCGGCCGAGATCACCGGCCTGGCCGAGAGCCGCGAGGCGATGCTGTTCGGCCTCGCCGAGGGTGTTGTCGCGCTCGACACGAACGAGCGGATCACGTTGGTGAACAACGTCGCCCAGCGTCTGCTCGACCTGCCGGAGCACGTCGTCGGGATGCGCCTAGACGACCTGCCGATCGGACCGCGCCTGCGGGACGTGCTGCGGGGCGTCCCCGACGCGGACGCGTCCGGCACCGGCACGCACACCGAGGGTGGAACCGACGCCGTCGCCCCGCGCGACCAGGTGGTGCTGCGGCGCGGGCGCGTCCTCGTCATGAACCGCATGGAGGTGAGCAAGGACGGGCGGCCGCTCGGGTCGGTGACGACGCTGCGCGACCGCACGGAGCTGGCCGACCTCGAGCGCGAGCTCGGGTCGTTCCGCAGCACCACCGAGCTGCTGCGGGCACAGGCGCACGAGTTCGCCAACCAGCTGCACACCATCTCCGGGCTCATCCAGCTCGGCGAGTACGAGGAGGTCGTCGGCTTCGTCGACTCCGTGAGCGAGCACCGGGCCGAGCTCGACGTCGCCGTGTCGCGGCGTGTGCGGGACACCGCCATCGCGGCGCTGCTCATGGCCAAGGCGGCCCAGGCCACCGAGCGCCGCGTCGAGCTGCGGGTGTCCGAGGAGACCTCGCTGGGCCGGCTCGCGCAGCGCGACTCGGCCGACGTGTCCGCCGTCGTCGGCAACCTCGTCGACAACGCCATCGACGCCGCCGCCACCGCCGCCGGGCCGGACCGCTGGGTCGAGCTGACGATCCGCCAGGACGCGTCGGCCGTCGAGGTCAGCGTCGTCGACTCGGGGCCCGGCGTCGCACCCGAGGTGGTCACCGAGGTGTTCACGCACGGGTTCACGACGAAGGCGGCGCAGGCCGGCGAGCGCGGCATCGGTCTGGCGCTGACGCGTCTGATCTGCCAGCGTCGGGGCGGCGAGGTCGACGTCGAGAACACGCCCGACGGGGCCCGGTTCGTGGCCCGCCTCACCGTCGAGGCCGGGGCCGTGCAGGGCGAGGAGAAGCGATGATCAGCGTGCTCGTCGTCGACGACGACTTCATGGTGGCGCGCATCCACCGCGGCTTCGTCGAGCGGGTCGAGGGGTTCGAGGTCGTCGGCACGGCGCGCTCGGGTGACGAGGCCCTCGACCTCGTCCTCGAGCTCGCGCCCGACCTCGTGCTGCTCGACCTCTACCTGCCCGACGCGTTCGGTCTCGACCTCGTGACGAGGATGCGCACCGCCGGCGCCACCTGCGACGTCCTCGTCATCACCGCGGCCAAGGAGGCCGACGCGGTGCGCCGGGCCGTGCGCGAGGGCGTCGTGGGGTACCTGCTCAAGCCGTTCGCGTTCCCCGACCTCGAGCAGCGGCTCCAGGCGTACGCGGCGGAACGGGAGCGCCGCCTCGCCGACGACGAGCTGACCCAGGCGCAGATCGACGCGGCGTTCGTGTCGGGACCGGGCGGGACGCGTCCGGCGGCACCCCTGCCCAAGGGCCTCAGCGCCGAGACCGCCGACGCGGTGGCGGCCGCTCTGCGAGAGGCAGGCGACACGTTGTCGGCCACGGAATGCGCTGAGGCCGTGGGGATCTCCCGCGTCAGCGCACGTCGCTACCTCGAGTACTTCGCCTCGAGCGGGAAGGCCGAGGTATCGCTGCGCTACGGCGCCACGGGTCGCCCCGAGCGTCGCTACCGCTGGGCCTGAGACCTGCGGTGACGACGCCCGGGCGGCCCGGGCGTCAGCGCACGGTGACCCGGCGCAGCGCGCTGCTCGAGCCGACGAGGGCCGTGGACCCGCGGTAGACCCACATGTAGTCCACCGACGCGCTCGGCTTGTGCGCGTAGGCGAACGTGCCGGTGGAGCTGGACGTGCGCGTCGCCGTAAGGGTCCACGTCGAGGTGCCCACCCGGCGCCAGTACAGCTGGAGCGTCGCGCCGGCGACAGGACCGCCGGTGTCCTTGCGGACGAGCCTGCCGCTCACGGTGACCGGGTACCCCCGGGTGACCGAGGTGACGTTCGAGGTGATCGACTCCGCGGTGCCGACGAGCCGTCCCCACGAGGACGGGCTGTAGTGACCGGTGCGGTCCTTGGCCCAGATGCGGAAGCTGTACGTCGTGCCCTGGGCGAGCGGGACCGTGGCCTTCGTGCCCGTGCCGGAGTAGGCGCTCGTCCCGGCCGCGACGCTGGACGGCGGCGTGGAGCCGGTGGCCATCCGCACGACGTACCGGTCGAGGTCGTTCGCGTACGGGGCGGTCCACGTCAGGGTCGCCGCGCGCAGTGCACCGGTCGCCCTGAACGAGCCGACGGCCGGTGGCGCGAGGTCCGTGGTTCGGAAGGTGCTCGTGTACGCCGTGGTCATCGACGCGCCCGACGTGTCCTTCACGCCGGAACCCAGGAGCCGGTAGGGCGCCCAGTCGTAGAGCCTCGTCGACGGCTTGACCGTGGCGGTGCGCCTGACCGCGTCGTACGTGACCGTCGCGGGGACGGCCGCGCCGGTGCGGCCGTTGACGAGCCGAACGGTCGAGGCAGTGACCGTCGAGGTCACGACATCACGCGAGAACGTCACCGTCGGCGCCGTCGTGACCGGCAGCCCGCTGCCGAAGTCGGCCGGCCAGGCACTGCGCACCCAGTCCTGCTCGTGGCCCGGTGTGATGCCGTAGGCGTTGCGGAGCAGGGTGATGCCGTAGTCGGAGGGCAGGACCACGTCGACCTTGCCGTCACCGTCGAGGTCGCCGGTGGACAGCTCGCCGACCCCCCGGTCGTAGATGTACGGGGTCGTCGTGACGATGGGCCGGGCGAAGCCGGATCCCGACTGCGGCAGGACCGACACGGAGGGCGTGCCGTCATGGAGGACGACGAGGTCCTTCACGCCGTCACCGTCGATGTCCCCGGAGGTCAGGTCGTTCGGGTTGCTGCCCGTCGGCACGGCGACCGGCGCGCCCAGTGTGCCGTCGGGGGCTTGGACCAGCACGTCGACCCGAGGCGTCATGTGCGTCGAGCTCACCTCGATGTCCAGCCGTCCGTCGCGCGTCGCGTCGAGCAGCTCCAGGCCCTGGCCGGTGTCCAGGTTGTCGAGCACCGTGCTCGTCGCCGACCAGGACGCACCACCGTTGTGGTTGACGGTGACCGTGCCGCCGTGGAGCGTCACGACGTCCGGCCGGGGGTCGGCGTCGACGTTGCCCACCGCGAGGTCGAAGGTCGCGCGCCACTCCTGCGGCCCCGCGATGTCGGTGGCCGCCCAGCTGCTGTCCGGCAGCTGGAGCAGAGCCCGGACCTGGACCGTTCGCGTGTCCCCTGCGGGGGAGGCGATGGCCACCACGATGTCGAGCCGGCCGTCAGCGTCGAGATCGGTCGCTGCCACGAGGGAGCTGCCCTCCGTGCCGGGGATGAGCTGGGCGGGGGTCAACACGCCGGCGTCCTGGCGCAGGAGCTGCACGCCGAGGTCGGTGGCGACGACGACGTCGGTGTCGCCGTCCTGGTCGACGTCCCCGACGGCGAGGCCGCGCGGGATCGACCGCTGGCTCGTCAGGTACGGCACGGGTGTGCCGGGCGAGCCCGCGGTGTCGACGGGGATGACGTAGAGGTCACCGGCTCGCTCGTAGCCGGTGTCGCCGATCGTCGCGACGATGTCGGCTCGGCCGTCGCCGGTGACGTCGGCGACCGCCGTGTTCTTCACGGACTGCCAGCTGTCCAGGTTCTTGGTGGCGGGCGGGTCGAAGACGCCACGGCCGGTGTTCTCCACCGTCATGGTGTACGGGCGCGCGTCACGGGCACCGTTGAGGTTGCTGACCGCAACGTAGTACGTGCCCGAGCCCGTCTCGAGGGAGACGGACTCCGAGCCGCCCGGCGGCTGGTTGTCGACGTCCCCGATGAGGCGCAGCTGGGGATCGAGCACGCGGATCGTCGCATCGAGGTTCTGGGGGTAGGTGCCGTCGTAGGCGGCGGGCGTCACGGTGACGCTCATCGACTGCGGGCTCGGCGAGTCGAACCGGTACCAGTCGACGTCGCCTTCGATCCCGATGGTCGCGGTGGCGCTCGGCGTCCAGGTATCACCGAGCGGCACCGGCGTCGCCCGCGACGGCACGTCGTTCGGCTCGTTGGCCCCCGCCGCCGGGAGGGCGAGGTCGGCGGCGTACCCGCCGCCGAGGGCGTTGGTGGCATCGAGGATGCCCGCCCCGTAGTACGGGTCGATGCCGCGGGGGCCGGCGTCGCGGGCGGTCGCCCTGAGCCGCGCCAGCACCTGTGCCGGCGTCATGGACGGCGTCTTCGTCCGGAGCAGCGCGACGACACCGGAGACGATCGGCGCCGAGAACGACGTGCCGTCACCGATGTAGTAGAGGTTGCCGGCGGAGTCGGGCCGGCCGGTCGAGACGATGCCCCACCCGGGGGCCGCGACGTCGACCCACGAGCCGTACGTGCTGAAGTCGGTGAGCGCGCCGGCGCCGTCCGTGGCCGCGACGGCCACGACCTCGGGGTAGGCGGCCGGGTACTGCGGCACGCCGTCGCCGTAGTTGCCGGCGGCCGCCACGACGACCGCGCCCTTGGCGACGGCGCTGCGGACGGCGTCGTGCAGGACCGGGCTGTCCTCGTCCCCGCCGAGCGACAGGTTGATGATGCGGGCGCCGTGGGCGACGGCCCAGCCGATGCCCTCGACGATGTCGGAGTCGGTGCCCTGGCCGAGGGAGTTCAGCACCTTGACGGGCATGACGCGGGCGTTCCAGGCGACGCCGGCGATGCCCTCGCCGTTGTTCGTCTCCGCGGCGATGATGCCCGCGACCATGGTGCCGTGGCCCTTGTCGTCGCTCGCCGCACCGGCTGCGATGCCGACGTTCGTGATGGCGTTATAGCCGGCGACGGTGCGGCCGGTGAGGTCCGGGTGCCTGCCGTTGACGCCGGTGTCGACGACCGCGACCAGCGTGTTGAGCGAGCCCTTCGAGCGGTCCCACGCACCGGGCATCCGCACGGTCTTGAGGTACTCCTGGTCGCCGTACGTGTAGCCAGGGTCGTTGGGCGTGGCCGATGCCTCGCGGACGTAGTCGAGGGTCACCTCCGCCACCGACGGGTCGGTGGTCAGCCGGCTGGCCAGCTCGTCGGCGGCGCCCGCGGCGTGCACGGTGACGAAGCCGGTGCCCGGCAGGGCGCGTCCGAGGCTTCCGCCGCGGCGCTGGACCGCCCGCTGGCGTGAGGCCGTCGAGGCCGTGTTCTTGAACCGGACCAGCACGGTGTGCGCGTCGTGCGCGCGGTGCGGTCCCTTGGCGGTCGCCGGGCGTGGGAGCCGCTTGGCCCGGATCGACGACGCGGTGGGTGCAGCGGCGGGCCCGGTCACCGAGGTGGTCACCGAGGCGGTCACCGAGGCGCTCGGCGAGGGTGTCGTCGAGCGGGTGGGTGCCGCGGTGGCGGCGGACGCCGTGAGGGCCGAGACGGGCGCGACGAGCGCCAGCGTCAGGGCCGTCGCGAGAGGACGACGACGAAACATGTGTAGCCCCTGTGGGTTGTGAGTGCGCGCGCATCATGGCAGATCGCGCGGACAGACAGGGGCGGTTCGGGCCGGACGTTGCAGGAACGTGCGACGGACTCTCAGAGGTGCGCGGCGTCGATGGCCGACTGCAGGCTCTGCCGGTAGGCCTCGCTCGTGTAGGTCGCCCCGCTGACCATGTCGATCTGGGCGGACTGGGCGGCGAGGGCCTCCCGGCGCAGGATCGGGGCCGCGTAGGCACTGATCCGCGCCGAGTGTCCCGAGCTGTCGGTGAGGTGCAGCGCCGTGACGTCGGTGATCCGTGAGCCGGTGACGGTGATGGCGACCTGCACGTTGCCGTACTGGGTGCTCGCGACCCCGCCGTCGACGGTGCGTGGACGCGGGGCGGACGGCTTCGACGTGCTCGTGCCGACGCTCTTCGACGCGCCCTTCGGTGCGCTCCTCGTGTTGGCCCGCGGCGCCCCGGACGTTCGGACGGCACCCGAGCCGCCGGACGCGTCACCCGTCGAGCGGCTCGTCGACGCGGGTGGCGCGGGTGGCGCGGACAGCGTGACGCCTCCCACGGCGTCGTGCTTCGGCGCCAGGCCGGCGGCCCAGGACGCTCCGATGGCCGTGGCGCTCGCGACGCCGACGATGAGCGATGTCGTCTTCCTCACCAGCCGAACCTCTCGTCGTGGACGTGGGGGCCGGGGACGCCGGCGCGGCGGACCGCCTGGTGCGCGAGCAACATCCACTGCGGCGGTCCACAGAGGTACACCTCGTGCCGGGCGAGGTCGGGGACGAGGCGAGCCAGGCGCTCGGCGTCCGAGCCTGCGCCGCCGACACCCTCGGGGAGCGCGGACCCGGCAACCGGGGGACCGACGAGCGTCTCGAGGTGGTGGTCGGCGAGCTCGACGAGCGCCTCGAGCTCGGCGTGCAGGGGAAGCTGGCTCGCGTCGTTCGCGCGATAGACGACGGTGACGTCACCGGGCAGGGCCTGGCGTTGCGTCACGAGCTCCTCGAGGAGGGCGCGTACCGGCGTGACGCCGATGCCCGCCGCGAGGAGGAGGACCTTGCGCCGCACGCGGGCCTGCGTCGTGAACGCGCCGTAGGGGCCCTCGACGAGGACGAACGTGCCGGGCTCGAGGTCGGCGATCGCCGCCGAGTGGTCGCCGAGTCCGCGCACGGTGATGCGCAGGCTGCGGCCGTCGGGCGCTGACGACAGCGACCAGGGATGCGCGGCCAGGAGCAGCCGTGGTGTCACGAACCGCCAGTTGAAGAACTGCCCGGCGCGCACCTGGAGCCGGTCGAGGTGGCGGCCGCGCATGACGACCGACCACACGCCGTCGGACTCCTCGACGACCTCGACGACCCGCAGGCCGTGGCGGGCGCTGCGCGCGACGGGGAGCAGGAGCCGCCACCAGAGGACGCTCGCCGCGACGACGACCCACAGCGTCCACCAGTAGGCGCGGCTCCACGCCGACGCGGTGAGGTCGGACCCGAGCGACAGCTCGTGCGGGACCGAGAGGACCACCGCGGCGTAGGCCGTGAGGTGCACGACGTGCCACGCCTCGTAGCCGATGCGCCGACGGGCGATCTGGACCGAGGTCACGGCGATCGCGACGAGGGCGACGGTGGCGAGCGCGGCGAGGAGCAGGTCGCCGTCGCCGAGGACGAGGGAGAGCAGCTCGCGCAACCAGCCGACGACGCCGGTGCGTGCGTCACCGAGGGCGGAGCCGACGACGATCGTGCCCACGTGGACGAGCACGAGCGGGACGGTGACCCGGCCGAGGATGCGGTGCGCCTTGAGCGCGCGGTCCATCCCGTAGACGCGGTCGACCCACGGCACGCGGGCGGCGAGGACGAGCTGGACGAGCAGCAGGTCCATCGCGACGAGGCCGGTGAGGCGCCCGACCGCCGTGAGGCGGGAGCCGGCGTCGCCGGTCAGCAGCTCGTGGCTGCCGCCGCCGGCGAGGAACTGCGCGACGACGAGCATGAGCGTGCCCACGGCCAGGGCTTCGAGCAGGTCGGCGACACGGTGTCGCCAGCGTCGGAACTCGACGCCGCTGCGCAGGGCACTGCGGACTCCGTGGTCGGGACGCCGGTGGACCGGGCGGCGGGGTGTCATCGTGGTGCTCACGCCGTCGATCGTCGGCAGCGGATCTCAGAAAGTTATGAGACGGGGAGGCGATGGTGGGGCGCATGTCCGACGACCTGACGGGGGGCGCGTCCACCGGGCGTGCGCCGAAGCCCCCGGACCGCCGGCCGCGGCTGTTGCTCGTCGAGGACGATGCCGACCTGTCGACGATGCTCGAGCAGCTGCTGACCGAGGAGGGGTACGCGGTCACGCCCGTCCGCGACGGGCAGGCGGGGCTGCATCAGGGCCTGGTGCGGGAGTGGGATGTCCTCGTCGTGGACCGCGGCCTGCCCGGCATCGAGGGAGTCGACCTCGTCTCGCGCCTGCGGACGAAGGGCCTGGCCGTACCGATCCTCTTCCTCACGGCCCGCGGCACCGTGGCCGACCGGGTCGAGGGGCTCGACGCCGGCGCGCAGGACTACGTCGTCAAGCCGTTCGACGTCGAGGAGCTCCTCGCCCGGCTCCGCGCGCTGCTGCGCCCGCGCGGCGGCGGGGCCGCGGAGCTGGCGGTGGGCTCGCGGCGCCTGGTCGTCGGCGAGCAGCGGGTCGTCGGTGACCGGGACGACGTCGTGCTGTCGCGGCGCGAGGCGGCGCTGCTCGAGGTGCTCGCTCGCCGGCCGACCCGCGTCTTCACCCGGGAGGAGCTGCTCGACCGGGCCTTCGACCGCGCCGACACCCTCGGCGCCGTCGACACCTACGTCCACTACCTGCGTCGCAAGCTCGGCAAGCGGGTCGTCGAGACCGTCCACGGTGTCGGCTACCGGCTGGGGCGCTCGTGAGCCGGGGCGCCGAGGAGCGGCCGGCGCGACCGCCCCGCGCCCAGCCGGACCCGGTCGGGCGGGCCGCGCGGTCGATCGCGGTCCGGGTCGGGTCCGCGACGGCGCTCGTCGTGCTGCTGGCCATCCTCGGCGCCGGGCTCCTCTTCGACCGGCAGCAGGCCACCGAGATCCGTCGCCAGGTCGACGCATCGGCCGCGACGGTCGACGACGTCGTCGACTCCCCACCGGGCATCTGGCTCGTCGAGCTGACCTCCCAGGGGACGAGGTCGACGACGGGAATGCCGCCGGCCGTGGAGCAGGCGGCAGCCGCGGCGTTGCGCTCTGCCGGGGTGAGAGCGCAGGTGACGGGCCCGCAACGGCCGTTCGCGGTCCCCGTCGAGGCCGACGGTCGCGACTGGCCCGCAGCCGCCGTGCAGCGCGAGAACCACAGGTACGCAGCGGTGTACGACATCCGCGTCCATGCGTCGCAGGAACGCAGCCTCCTCGTCGCGATGGGCGTCGCCGGGCTGCTCGGTGTCGGGCTCTCCGCGCTGACCGGGTGGCTGGCAGGCCGCAGGGCCGTGCGGCCCCTGGCCGACGCGCTCGAGCTGCAGCGTCAGTTCGTCGCCGACGCGAGCCACGAGCTGCGGACCCCACTGAGCGTCATCAGCATCCGCGCGCAGCTGTTGCGTCGCCACCTGCGGGCGCAGGGACGCGACGACCTCCGGACCGAGGTCGACCAGCTCGTCGAGGACACGAAGGTCATGAGCGACGTCGTGTCCGACCTCCTGCTGTCGGCCCAGCTCGACGCCGGTGACGCGAGCCGCGAACCGGTCAACGTCGTGCACGTGGCCGAGCAGGTCGGGCGTTCCCTGGAGCCGTACGCGGCCGCGGCCGGGGTGGCGCTGTCCTGGCCCGATTCGGCGACGCGGCGACCGGTCGTCGTCGACGGCGTGACCTCGAGCCTGCGCCGGGCCGTCCTGGCGCTGGTCGACAACGCCGTGGCGCACTCGACCGGTGGTGCCGCCGTCGAGGTGCAGGTCGCGACGGACGAGGGGTCGCGCGTCCGGCTCGACGTCGTGGACCACGGGCCGGGCGTGGACCCGGACGACCTACAGGTGCTGACGCGCCGCTTCGCCCGCGCTGCGGCCGAGGACGGCGCGGGCCGCCGGTTCGGGCTGGGCCTGGCCCTCGTGACCCAGATCGTCCGCTCGCACGGCGGGTCGCTCGAGGTCGTCGAGACGCCGGGTGGGGGCGCCACCTTCCGGGTCGTCCTGCCCCTGGCAGTCGGGCCCGAGGACGACTGAGGCGTAAGGCGCCCCACGCACTCGAACACGGCGAACGCGGGTGGCCTCACCGGGCCACCCGCGTCCGTCTCCCGCCCCTCAGCGGAGTGTCGTGCTCACTTGAGCTTGAAGAGGGCGCTCAGGCTGCTGCCGTCCTGCGTCGTCATCGTCACCTGGTAGCACGCGCCCGCCGTCTTCGGCGTCTGCCAGTTCTGGATGAACTGGCCCGCCGTCGCGTCGTAGCGCAGGCTGGTGCCACCGGTCGTGACGAGCTCGACGTCATCCGCGGTGCCGCTGTTGCAGGCGACTCCCTTGACCGAGAACGACTTGACCGTGGAGGTGCTCGTCAGCTCGGTGTTGCCGGCGAAGACCTCGAACTTGAGTGGGACAGTCGAGCCGGCCTTGACTGTGTTGACGATGGTGCCCATGTCGACCGGCTGGTAGAAGCCCTTGAGCGTCCAGGCCTTCACCTCGTACGGCATCGTGGCGGTCGACGTCCGGCCGGCCTTGTCGGCGCCCGTCGCGACGAGCGTGTGCGGGCCGACGGCGGTCGAGTAGCCGGTCACGACGCACGTGTCCGGCCCCGAGACGGCGTCCGCGACGGTGCAGGTCGGCTGGGCCGGCACCTGGCCGTAGTAGTACGCAGTGTCGAAGGTCGAGTCGAACGTGGCTGTCGGGTCCGTCAGGTCGATCTTGAACGTGCCGGACGCCGCACCCGTGGGCGTGGTGTTGCCGGCGTGGTCCGTGACGGCTGGGCTGTTGACGACGACGGCAGACCCCTCGCCGACCGAGGACGCCGTGAGCTGCGAGGCGTCGACGCCGGACGTCGCGTCCGACACGTCGAACGTCGCTGTGACGGGGCTGACGTACCAGCCGTTGGCCCCTGCCGTGCCCGAGGCGGAGCCGTACGTCACGGTGGGGGCGGTCGCGTCACGCTTGATGCCGTCCGTGACCACCGGACCCGTCGACCCACCGGCGCTCGTGGCCGAGCACGCATAGGTCGTCGCGACCTGGTCGCTCGCGATGGTCTGGTCGACACACCCGGTCTTCACCAGGGAGCCGGGCGACTCGTCCTCGGACACGTTCCACGTCAGCGTCACGTCGCTTCGGTACCAGCCGGCCAGCCCGTCCGGGGCGGTCGGGTTCAGCGTGTAGGTGATCACGGGCGCCGAGACGTCCTCGATCGAGTAGGTCGCCGAGCCCGAGGCCGTGAGACCGCCGGCGTCGGTGTAGGAGCAGCTCGCGGTCTGGGACCCGATGCCGTCCGACGCGTAGGGCCCCGTCACGGCCGACAGCGTGGCCGGGAAGCTGGACGGGCCGTCCTCCGCGTCGGCGACGACGCACGTCGCTGCGGGCACCGCGCCCTTGGCGTACGAGGCACCCGGGCTCACGCCCGTGACGTCGACCGACGGTGCCGAGTTGCTCGACCCGGTCACGCGCGCGAAGAAGGTGGCTGGCGCCAGGTTGAAGGTGCCCTGGGAGTCGTTGAACGTCTCCTGGAGCGAGATCGTGGCATCACCGGCGGTCAGCGGAGTGACCGTGACGGTCTTGACGTCACCGCAGCTCGCGAACGTCAGTGAGCTGGGTGAGACGGTGGCCACGGTGGGCGCGTCGGACACGACCGAGACCTGAAGCACCGTCTGTCCGGTGAGGTTGCAGCCGTTCTTGCCGCCGTCGTCGTTCGTGGGGCTCACGACCAGGGTGGTGCTCTTGGGCGCGCCCCCGACGTTGAGGCTCATGATCTCGGCAGTGGCGTCGATCGAGGTGTCGAGCTGGTTGGCGATGTCGTCCGCGAGAGCGACTCCTCCGGCGGCAGCGACGAGTGTGGTGGCCGCTGCAATCGCAGCGCCGATTGTTCGGAATCGCATGGACCCCTACTCCTCCCCTTGATGGCATGCCGACCAGTGCCCCCGCAGTGCCGGCCCTCGTCACCCTAGAGAGTGATTTATGGGTCCGTTGCCTTATTGAGAATGATTGATCGTGATTCTTTCCGACCCTTTTGGAAATTGTAGTAAATGGGGTGAAGACGTCATACGGAATATAAGGAACTAATCGGACAAAGGGCAGTGGCCCGGAAGTGTAAAGGCAATCGAGTCGCCCGTTGCGGCCGGTCCTGAACGGGAGGACGCGGGTGCCCTTTCCGGGCACCCGCGTCCGTTTGTCTCCCGCCCCTCAGCGGAGGCCGATGTTGACGTAGTAGGTCTGGCCGTCGTCGAGGGTCACACCCACTCGCCAGTAGCTACCGGCCTGCGTCTTGTCGGTCTTCCAGTTGTACTGGTACTGCGTGCCGTCCCAGGTGTACGTGCCGCCCACCGTCTCTGCCGCCGTGTAGGACGACTCGTTGACGGCGGCCGTCGTGGCACTGCCCTTGACCGGCAGGAACCACTTCGGTGCGGAACCGGCCTGGATGACCGTCCCCGCTGCGTTCTTCAGCTGGAACTTCATCGGGATGGTCTGACCGGCGTTGAAGACGCTGGTAGCCAGGCCGGTCTGGTGCGCGGTGTCGTTCACCGGCTGGAGGAACAGCGTCGTGCCGTAGCCGTAGACCACCGTGTAGGTGACCGTGGCTGTGCCGACGTTTCCAGCCTTGTCCGTTGCCGTCGCCGTGTAGGTGAAGGTGCCCACCCCGTTGGCCGTGCCGCCGGTCCTGGTGCCCGTGGCCGGAGCGGCCAGGCCACTCGTCCCGTCGGTGGCCGAGGCCGTGGCGGTCGGGACCGCGCCGACGGTGTAGACAGCGCCGTCCTTCACACCGCCGATGGAGACGACCGGTGCCACGGTGTCGACGTTGATCCCGCTGACGGTGGTCGTGCCCTTGTTGCCGGCGTTGTCGACGGCCGTGCCCGTGGCGCTGTTCGCACCCTGAGCCGAGAGCGTCGCGTCGGGCTGGCAGCTGGCGATGCCGCTGACCGCGTCCTGGCAGTCGAACTGCACCGTGACGGGGGAGCTGTACCAGCCGGCAGCGTTCGGGCTGGTGGTCGCCTTGCCGGTGATCGTCGGGACGGTCTTGTCCACCAGGACGGTGACCGTGCCGGCGGTCTCGGTGTTGCCGGCGTTGTCGACGCTCCAGTAGGAGACCTTGTGGGTGCCCTCGCTGGTGACGCTGACCGAGGTGCCGGTCTGCGGCGCCCCGCCGTCGACCGCGTAGTACGTGCTCGCGACACCCGACAGGTTGTCGGTCGCGCTGAGCTTCACGGTGACGTCGCTGTTCTGCCAGCCGCTGGGCGCGGTGGCGTCGGTGCTCGGGGCGTGCCGGTCGATCTTGATACCGCCCAGCGTCGCGCCCTTGGTGTTGCCCGCCTTATCGCTGACCGACGCGCCGACCGAGAGGTTGTCGCCCTCACCGGTGACGACCGAGTTGGCCGGGGTGGCGCCGTCGATCCCGGAGAGGGAGTCGCCGGCGGTCCACTTCACGGTGACGTCGCCGTTGTACCAGCCGTTAACGTTCGGAGCCGTGGTGGCGGCGCCGCTCAGGGTCGGGTCGGTCTTGTCGACGTTGATCCCGGTGATGCTGAACGGGTCACTGGCGTTGTCAGCTGCGTCCGTGGCGGTACCACCGGCGCTCTGGTTGGCACCCTCGCCCAGGGTCTTGGCCACGGGGCAGGACAGGATGCCTGAGAGGCCGTCCTGGTCGGCGCACGTGAACGTCGCGGTGACGTCCGCGTTGAACCAACCCTTGCCGTTCGCGTCGGCCGACAGGATGCCGGTGACGGTGGGCTTGGTCTTGTCGACGTTGACCGTGGTCTCGTCGGTGGCCGAGTTGCCGGCCTTGTCCGTGGCGGTGCCCTGAACCTTCTGCGCGGCGCCCTCGCCCTTGGTGACGGGCGCGGTGCAGCTGGCGATACCGGAGCCGCTGTCGGTGCACGTGAAGGTGACGGTCACGTCGCTGTTGTTCCAGCTCCGCGTGTTGGCGGCCGGCGCCTGCGTGTGGCTGATGCCAGGTGCCGTCTTGTCGATCTTCACCTCGATGTTCTTCTGCGCCTCGACGTTGCCGGCGTTGTCCACGCTCCACACCTGGAGGGTGTGGACGCCCTCGCTGTCGATGGTGATGCTGGTGCCGGTACCGACGGCATCCTTGTCCAGCTGGTAGTGCGTCGCCGCAACACCGGACAGGTTGTCACCGGCGGTGAGGGTCACCGTGACGGAGCTGTTGCTCCAGTCGGAGACGTCCGAGACCGTGGTGCTCGGTGCGGTCCGGTCGATCTTGACCGGGGCGCTCTTCGCGGAGGTCTCGTTGCCGGCCAGGTCGCGGACCGAGGCCCCGGTCGTGAGCCCGGTGCCCTCGCCGACGATGGTGCTGTCGGCCGGGGCCGCACCGTCGATGCCCGAGAGGGCGTCCGCGGCGGTCCACTTGACGGTGACGTCGCCGTTGTACCAGCCCGCCCCGTTCGGCCCGGTGGTCGCCGCCCCATTCAGGGTCGGGGCAGTCTCGTCGACGTTGATCGGGCCCACGGCGACGTTGTCGGAGTTGCCGGCGGTGTCCGTTGCGGTGCCCTTGGCTGTCTGCGCCTTGCCCTCGCCCAGCGTGTCAGGCGACGAACAGTCCGCGATTCCGGAGAGCGCGTCCTTGCAGGAATAGCTCACCTTGACGTCCCCGGCGTACCAGTTGTTGGTGTTCGCGGCGCGGTCCGGCGCACCGGTGATGGTCGGCTTGACGGTGTCGATGCTCACCGTGGCGTCGTCCGTCTGGGTGTTGCCGGCGTTGTCGACGGCGGTGCCCGGAACGGCCCGGTCCTGACCGTCGGTGCTCACCTTCGCGTCGGGCGAGCAGGTCGCCACGCCGGAGAGCTTGTCGTCGCACTGGTAGGCGACGGTGACCGGGGTGTTGTTCCAGCCCTTGGTGTTCGGAGCCGGGGTGACGGTGTGGCCGACGGTCGGCTTCGTGAGGTCGATCTTCACCGTGGCGGTCTGTGCCGCCTCGGTGTTGCCGGCCTGGTCCACGCTCCAGTACTTCAGGGTGTGGACACCCTCGGAGTTGATCGTGAACGAGGTGCCCTTGACGGCGTCACCGTTGTCGACCGCGTAGTAGGTCGCGTCGACGCCGGACAGGCCGTCTTCGGCGTGGAGGGAGACCGTCACCGCGGTGTTGTTCCAGCCGCCGGGTGCGTCAGCACCGGTGGTCGGGGCCGTGCGGTCGATGTTGACTGCAGCGCTGTCGGCGGTGGTGCTGTTGCCGGCCTTGTCGGTCACCGTGGCGGTGTCCTTGAGGCCGCTGCCCTCACCGGTGATGGTGCTGTCGGCCGGAGCCGAAGCCACACCGGAGCGGTCGTCGCCGGCGGTCCAGGCGATCCTGACGTCGCCCGTGTACCAACCGTTGGCGTTCGGGGCGGCGGTGGGCTTGCCGCTCAGCGTCGGCGCGGTCTCGTCGACGTTGATGCCGCCGACCGTGGTGGTGGCCGAGTTGCCGGCCGCGTCGACCGCGGTGCCCTCGAGCGACTGGTTGGTGCCCTCACCGAAGGTCTTGTCCGCGGTGACGGTGTCGATGCCGGACAGGGCGTCCTGGCCGTCGAAGTGGACGGTGACGTCGGTGTTGTTCCAGCCGTTGACGTTGGCGGCCGGGGCGCGGCTGCCGGTGATGGTGGGCTTGGTCTTGTCCAGGCTCACCGTGGCCGGGTCGGTCGCGGTGTTGCCCGCGTTGTCCTTGGCCGTGCCCGTCACCGTCAGAGCCTTGACTTCATCTGTGACGCTCTGGGGCCCGGTGCAGCTCGCGATCCCGGATAGCGTCGCCTGGTCGTCGCAGGTGAAGGTGACAGTGACGTCAGCGTTGTTCCAGCCGTTGCTGTTCGCCGCCGGGCTGAGCTTGTGCGAGATGGTCGGGTTGCTCTTGTCGATCTGAACGGTCACCGCCCGGGTCGCCTCCACGTTGCCGGCCTTGTCAACCGAGAAGTAGGTGACGCCGTGAGCGCCCTCGCTGGTGAGGGTGACGGTGGTGCCGGTCTGCTGGGCGCCGCCGTCGACCGCGTAGTACGTGGCGTCGACACCGGAGAGCGCGTCGTGCGGCGTCAGGGTGACGTCGACACTGCTGTTGACCCAGCCGCTGGGGGCTGAGACGTCGGTGCTCGGCGCGGTCTTGTCGATCTTGACCGGCTCGCTGGTGGCGCTGGTCGTGTTGCCGGCCTTGTCCGAGACGGACGCGGAGGCGGTCTGGCCCTCACCCTCGGTCGACAGGACCGAGTCGGCGGGCTTGTCACCGGCGAGGCCGGAGAGCGCGTCGTCAGCGGACCAGGTCTGCGTGACGTTCGTGTTGTACCAGCCGTTCCCGTTTGGGGTCGTGGTCGGAGCGGCGCTCAGGTTCGGCGGGGTCTTGTCGACGTTGATGCCCGAGACCGTCGCCGTGCCAGCGTTTCCGGCGTTGTCCACCGCGGTGCCGGTGACGCTCTGGTTTGCGCCCTCACCGAGGTGCTGGGGTCCGGTGACGGTGTCGATGCCGGAGACGCCGTCCTTGCCGTCGAAGGAGACGGTGACGTCGTCGGAGTACCAGCCGGCGGCGTTCGCGGCCCGATCCGGCGCTCCCGTGATGGTCGGGGCGGTCTTGTCGATGTTGACGGTGGCGGTGCCGGTCAGGCTGTTGCCGGCGTTGTCGGTCGCCGTGCCGGTGACCTCCTGCGCCTTGCCCTCGGTGCTCACTGTCTGCGGGGTGGTGCAGTCCTTCAGGCCGGACAGGTTGACCTGGTCGCTGCACGCGAAGCTGACCGAGACGTCGGTGTTGTTCCAGCCGTTCGCGTTCTGCGCGGGCGCCTGGCTGGGCGTGATGCTCGGCGAGGACAGGTCCACCTTGACGGTGAAGGACTTGGCGCTCTCCTTGTTGCCGGCGTTGTCCACCGAGTAGTAGCTGACGGTGTGGATGCCCTCGGCGCCGACCGTGACGGTGTTGCCCTTGGTCGGGGTGGAGGCGCCGTCGACGGCGTAGTAGGTGCTGTCGACGTCAGACAGGTTGTCGTTGGCCGTCAGGCCGACGGTGACCGGGGCGTTGACCCAGCCGTCCGGCACTCCGGTGGCCGTGGTGCCCGGTGCGGTGCGGTCGACCTTGATGCCGTCTACCGTCGCCGAGGTGGTGTGGCCCGCCTTGTCGCTGACGCTGGCCGAGGCGGAGAGGTCGCCGCCCTCGCCCTTGACGACCGAGTCGGCCGGGCAGGCGACGACGCCGGACAGGTTGTCGGCGCAGGTCCAGTGGACCGTCACGTCGCCGGTGAACCAGCCGTTGCCGTTCGGGGTGCCGAGGACCTTGCCCGTGATGGTCGGAGCGGTCTTGTCGACGTTGACGGCCGAGGTGGTCACCGAGGCGCTGTTGCCGGCGGCGTCCGTGGCGGTCGCGGTGTCGGTCTGGGCGGCGCCCTCACCGAAGGTGTGGGCCGTGTCCTGGGTCTTGATGCCGGACAGCGCGTCGGAGGAGGTGTAGGTGGCGGTGACGTCGTCGCCGTACCAGCCATTGGCGTTCGGCGCCGGCAAGGCGTCCACGGTGATGACCGGCTTGGTCTTGTCGATGCTGACTGCGGTCGGGTCGGTCGCGGTGTTGCCGGCGTTGTCTGTCACGGTTCCGGTGACGGCCTGCGCCTTGCCCTCCGTGGTGACCGTCTGGGGGCCGGTGCAGCTGGCCACGCCGGACAGCGCGTCCGAGCAGGTGAACGTGACAGTCACGTTGGCGTTGTTCCAGCCGTCGGCGTTGGCGGCCGGGCTCTGGGTGTGGCCGATCGTCGGCGAGGTCTTGTCGATGCCGAAGCTGACCGTGTGTGCCGCCTCCGTGTTGCCGGCGAGGTCGGTGCTCCAGAACTTGAGCGTGTGGTTGCCCTCGGCGGTCACTGGCACGCTGGTGCCGACGGTCTGCGCGCCGCCGTCGAGCTGGTAGAACGTCTTGTCGACGCCGGACAGCCCGTCGTTGGGGACCAAGGTCAGCGTGACGTCGCTCTTGTTCCACGCCGGGGGCGCGGTGACGGTGGTGTTGGGCGCGGTGCGGTCGATCTTGACCGGCGCGCTCTCCGCGTTGGTCGAGTTGCCGGCCTTGTCGGTGGCCGTCGCGCTGGCGGTGAGAGCGGTGCCCTCACCGGTGACCAGGCTGTTGGCCGGGTTGGTCGTGCCGGAGAGGCCGTCGGTGGCGGTCCACGCGACGGTGACGTCGCCGCGATACCAGCCGGCGGCGTTCGGGCTCGTGGTCGGCGCACCGGAGAGCGTCGGAGCCACCTTGTCGATGTTGATGCCGCTCACCGTCGCGCTCGCCGTGTTGTCGGCGTTGTCGGTGACGGTGCCCGTGACCGACTGGTTCGCCGCGCTGGTGCTGAGCGTCGTCGGTGCGCTCGAGGACTTCACGCCGGACGTGGCGTCGCTCGGCGTGAAGGACACCGTGACGTCGGTGTTGTTCCAGCCGTTGGCATTCGCGGCAGGCGTGCGAGCTCCGACGATGGTCGGGGCCGTCTTGTCCAGCTTCACCTGTACGGAGCCGTTACCGATGTTCCCGAGCTTGTCGGTCGCCGTCGCGGTCTTCGTCACCGTGCCGTCAGCCGTCACGCTGTCCGTGGCGGGGGTCGGGCCGCTGCCAAGCCCCGCCGGGTCGTCCGCGGACCAGGCGATGCCGACGTTGGTCCGGTACCAACCAGCGCCGTTCGCAGGCGAAGAGGAGCTGAGGGCTGCGGTCACCGTTGGGCCGGTGCCGTCGGCTACCACACTCGCGGAACTGGTGTCGACGCCGCCGCTGCAGCCCTGGGAGTTGTTGTTGCTGCCGGCCTTGATGGTGACGACCTGCGCGCCGGTTGCCCCCGTCGGAACGGTGAAGTCGAACAGGAAAGGAGAGGCGCCCGAGACTATGCGTCCGGTGAAGGCCCCCGAGACGTCCACGCACTTGGTGGCGCTGTCCGCGTTCACGGTCAGCCTGACTGCGGCGCCCGGCTTGGCATACACGGTGCCGTTGACGGTAGAGGTGCCAGTTCCGCCGAAGCTTGCTGACGTGAGAGTGGCCGCATAGGCGGCAACGCTGGCCCCGGTGGCCAGGAGCGTGATGCTGGCAGCAGAAGCAGCCAAGAGCCTACGTGCAGGCATGAGTCGGTTCCCTCCCGTATGAAGTCGACGGATTCGCCCCCGCGAGTCGACGTGGTCACGTTAAGGGCCGTGGAAGAGCGGCGTCTGCCGAATGGGAAAGGGTCGGGAAATGCCGCTGGTTCGCGAGCATGTCCATTTGTCCGAATTGTGAAGATCGGTCAGTGACCGAAGGTTTCGTACGCTGGCCACAGCCCTCGAGGGCTGCGGCCGCCGGGGCCGGAGGAGGCCCCGCAACCGGTCTCTCCTGACCAGGCTGACGCCGCTTCCGGGGAACTCCCGTCGGTAGCTCGAGGCGAGGTGCTCGACTGCCACCACATCTTGGGGCTGGCCTCCCGAGGGTGACCCTCCACCCCTCGTCGTGCGGCGGATATCTTTCTCGGACAACGTGTTTCGCTACTGATGATCGGCGTCGAAGGGCCAGCGGGAGCTGTTGTTGGGTGCTCCGGTGCGGGCCCCTGCTGGTGGTGCCGCCGACCGCCGCGGGGCTGTTCCTGGCCGCCTGAGGGCGCAGCCCGGCGCTGCGCCACGCGCCCTGCTGATGCAGATGTCGAGCTCCGGGGCGTCGACGTCCGGGCTGTCCGGATCGTTTGCACATTTGAACGCGCCACTCGAGAGCAGCCGAGCGTTTGCACATTTGAACGCGGCTCGACCGCCTCTTCGGCGTTTGCATAGTTGAACGCCGAAATCATCCGGCGATGCGGAATTGCTTTTACGTTTTCCCTGTGCCGTGGGGGCGGCGCTCCACCGACTCTTGTCGCCCAGCGGAGGGGGACCCGCACGTGGACAGCCAGCGGAGCCTTCCGCGGGACGCGTTGTCGTACCCCGTGCGCGGTGGCGCTGACCGACCGGTCGGCTGCCCGGCCTGGTGCGTGCAGCGACACGGCACTCGGCAGGGCGAGGACGACCAGATCCACGTGAGCGTCGAGCTGCTCGTGCGGGGGACGTCGCTGCGCCTGTGCACGACCATCGACCCGGCGACGCAGCAGGCCGACGGCCCCTACGTCGTGGTGGGCCCGGACGAGTACACGCTGCACGAGGCCGACGCGCTCATCGACGCGCTGACCCAGCTCGTCGACGAGGGGATGGGCGTCACTCGCCGCGAAGGAGCCTGAAGGCGCTCTCGCGGTCCTTGACCCGCAGCTTCTTCAGCACGGACGAGACGTGCACGCGGACGGTCGTCGCCGACAGGAAGAGGCGCCCGGCGACGTCCTCGGTGCTGAGGCCCTCGCTGAGCAGCTGCATGACCTCCCACTCGCGTGCGCTGAGCTTGGCGGCGGCGACGCTGGGGCGTCCGAACCGACGCTTCGACGGCGTCCGGAACTCGTCCATGATCCGGGCCACCAACCGGGCCGGCATGGCCGCCTCCCCGGTGAGCACCCCGCGCAGCAGGTCGGCCAGCTTGCCGGGGTCCGTGTCCTTGAGCAGGTACCCGGACGCGCCGGCGCGCAGGGAGTCGAAGAGGTCCTCGTCCTCCGCCGACTGGGTGAGCATGACGACCGCCACCTCGGGCGAGGACCGCACGATGTCACGCGCGGCCTGGATCCCGCTGCCGGGCATGTGGATGTCGAGCAGCGCGACGTCGGGCCGGTACTCGGCCACCAGGCGCACCGCGTCCTCGGCCGTCGCTCCCTCGCCGACGACCTCGCACCCGCCGCCCTCGAGGGCGGCCCGGACGCGTCCGCGCATGCGCGCGTGGTCGTCGGCGATGACGACGCGCAGCGTCACCACGTCACCGCCACGGTCGTACCGCGACCGGGAGCGGAGTCGATGACGAACGACGCGTGCAGGCCCCGGGCCCGCTCCTCCATGCTCGTCAGGCCGTACCCCGTGGACTGCATCCTGGCGGCCACCGGGTCGAAGCCGGCGCCGTCGTCCTCGACGAGCAGCCGACGAAACTGCTCGTCGCGCGCCAGGCACAGGTGGATGCGCTGGGCCCGACCGTGCCTGATGGCGTTCGACACGGCCTCGCGGGTGATCCGCACGAGCGCATGGCGCTCGTCCGCGTCGGCGCGCACCGAGTCGTCGAGCTCGACCTCGAGCGTCGCGTGGTACCGCTCGGCGACCTGCCGGGCCGCGCGGTGCAGGACGAAGCCGAGCGGCTCGTCGGAGCTGCGGCCCAGGGCGTCGACGGCTGCGCGCGCCTCGTCGAGCGCGCGGTCGCACGCGTCGACGATGCGCCCGCGGGCGGTGGGGTCGGAGTCGACGAGGAAGCTCTCCAGACGGATGTACGACAGCTCCTGGATGACGCCGTCGTGCAGCTCGCGGGCCAGCCGACGACGGTCGTCGAGGACCGCTGCCCGTGCCTGCGCCGTCCAGTAGTGGCTGATCTCCCGGGCGGCACCGAGGAGCAGCACGACGTAACAGGCCGTGCGCAGCAGGTCCCCCGTGTAGAGCCAGTCGCTGTAGAGGGAGGGGAAGAGGAGGTAGTTGAGCCGTGCGAACGCGGCCAGCGCGAAGGCCGGGCCGAGCACCCAGATCAGCTCGTCGGCGGCCTCCCGCTCCTGCCGTCCGCGTCGGGCGAAGAGGACCGAGGCGACGGCGAAGCACAGGGCGGTCAGCCCGTGGGCCCAGAGCAGCGCCGGGTGTCCGGTGATGACGGGGTGCTGGGCAGATGCAGGCGGGGTCTCCGACAGGGCCGCGGGCAGCACGCCCCGCCAGGCCCAGGCCAGCGCGGACGCGGCGACGACGGCCACCCAGGGCGCGATCCAGCCCAGGCCGTGACCGACGCGGGCCAGGCGCCCACCAACCAGCGACGCGATGACGACCAGGACCGCGCCGAGGAGGCGCAACGCCACGGGCAGCCACACGCCGATCCGTTCGTCGTCGACGCCGAGCAGGTGCAGCGCGAGGGTCAAGCCGACCCCGGCGATACCCAGCAGGAAGAGGCCGTCGGCGAGCAGGAGGTCCTGCAGCCGCCCGGACCGGCTGTAGCGTCCGAAGACGAGGTAGGCGACGAGCAGGGCGATCCCGCTGTCGATGCAGTCCAGGACGAGGTGCAGCTCCGGGCTGTGGTAGGCGAACAGGAGGTACGGCGTGCCGAGGATGGCGCCCGTGACGAGGAGGCCGATGGCCCACCCGGCCAGGGTGGGTGCCACCGACGCGCGCAGCGCACGGACCGGTCCTCGCCGACCGGACCCCCCCTCGTGGTCCATGGACCGGAGTCTAGGTTCGGGGTTCGCCGCGGGTATGCGGATTGAGCACCTTGGGTCAGAAAACGGTAAAAAAACTCAGGTCACGGCGTCGAGGACGAGCTCGCCGACGTGGCGCATGCCGCGCAGCACGGCCCAGACGGTGAGGTGGTCGAGGGAGGTGCCGACCGCTGGGTCCCAGTTCGCCACGGCCGCCCACGTGACGGTGCGACCCTCGACGGTGACGCCGCCGACGTCGGCCCGCACGCCGGCGTCGGTGCCGGTCTTGTTCCAGACGACGCGCTCCTCGCCCAGGGACACGTGGTGCGCGATGGGATCGAGCCCGGCCTGGTCGACGAGGGCGGAGCCGACCATCGTCTGGTCGACGTTGGCCGAGAGCCACTGTCGCACGAGGCGGTCCGGCTCCGGACCGATCGCGGTGCCGGACGCCAGGCGCGTCATGAGGTCGCTGAGCTCTGCAGCGCTGCCCGTCGAGAGGGTGGCCGGGTGCTCGTCGGAGCGGACGTCGCGGACGCGGTCGTGCAGCGCCGTCGACCGCATGCCCAGCGCGGTGGCGCGGGCTGCGACCTCGGCCAGGCCCACGCGTCGGAGCAGGACGTTCGTCGCCAGGTTGTCGGACACGGCCCCGACCAGCGCCGCGACGTCGACGAGGGGGAGCGTCTCGACGGAGAGGGTGTGCCAGAGCCCGGAGTCGCCGACCCAGAGGTCGACCGAGCGGGTCAGCGGCTCGTCGGGGGACAGGTCGCCGTCGGCGATGCCGCGAGCGGCCTCGAGGAGGAGCAGCACCTTGCCCACCGACGCCGTGCGCAGGGGTGAGTCCGCGTTGTCGGCCGCGAGCGGGGTGCCGTCGGCGTCGCGCAGGCACACCGACCACGTGACCCCGCCGGCGTCGGGAAGCTCGAGGTCCATCAGTCCAGCGACCCCAGCCACGAGAGGAGCGCCTCGTTGACCTTCTCCGGCGCCTCCTCGGTGAGGAAGTGGCCGGCCCCCTCGATCTTGAGGCATCGGTAGTCGCCGGGGACGAACGCACCGGAGCCGTACGTCGGACCCGGCAGCACGCAGCCGTCCTCGGTGCCCTGCAGCTGCAGGACCGGGACGCGGACGGCGTGGCGGACGCGACGCATGAACAGCGGCCCGTCGGGTCGGACCGACGAACGCCCCAGCCACCGGTAGTGCTCGGCGGCGGAGTGGGCCACGAAGGGGATCATCATCGCGTCGCCGTAGCGACGCACGTCCTCGTCCGTGGGGAAGTCGCCGAACGGCGAGGCCCACGCCCGCATCAGGTTGCCCACGTACTCGTGCGACTCGGCCATCTCGCGCTCGGGCACGAAGGGGCGCTGCAGCCCGGCGATCCAGGCCGACGCGCGCCGTTGTCGGCGGTCGGTCCACGTCGCGTGGCGCATGATCCGCGGGTGCGGCATCGACAGCGACGCGACGGCGCGGGTGACGTCACGACGGAACGTCGGCATCGACCACGCGATCCAGCCGCCGAGGCCCTGGCCGACGAGGACGGCGTGCTTCTCGCCGAGGGCGCGGACGACGCTCGCGGCGTCGAGAGTCGACATGTACGTGTCGTAGCCGCGCGGGGGCTTGTCGCTCCCGCCGTACCCCCGCAGGTCCATGGCAGCGGCCCGGTAGCCGGCATCGGCGAGGGCCACCATCTGGTGGCGCCACGTGTACCAGAACTGCGGAAACCCGTGCAGGAGAAGAACGAGCGGCCCGTCGCCCATCTCGGCCACGTGGAACCGGGCTCCGTTCGCCGAGACGTACCGGTGCTCCCACGGTCCCTCGACATTGACGAACGCAGCGTCGACTGGCATGGAACCGTGCGGGGTGTGCTCAGGCGTCGCGCGAGGCGTCGACGGCAGCAGTGGACGTGGTGCTGGACGCCGCGGGAAGGTCGTGGCGGTCCCACTCGGGGCGCGGCGCGGGCACGACGGTGCCGGGGTTCTCGACCGCGGCCTTGACCCCCGCAACCGTCAGCTGCGCGTTGGCGATGGTCTTCTCGGGAGTCGGCTTGACGGTCTTCATGCTGCGCATGCCGAGCATCGCGAGGATGCCGGCGACGATGAGCATGAAGACCGTGACGATGAGGAAGCTGAGCCAGCGCGGCAGGCCGAGGGCCTGGATACCCTCGGCGATCGTCGTGAAGATGAAGTAGACCGAGTAGAAGAGGACGACACCGGCGGCCGCGAGCAGCCCACCACCCTTGCCGGCCTTCTTGAACTGGCCCGACAGCTCCGCCTTGGCCAGAGCGATCTCGCTGCGGATGAGGCTCGAGATGTCCTGGGTCGCGGACGCGACCAGCTGGCCGAGGGTCCGCTCCTGCCGGGGGTCCATACTCATCGGCTCTCTTCCTCGCTCTCGCTCGGGGTGCACGCGGGACGCGTGCCTACCGGGTGTCACCCTACTGCCCGGTCCCATACCCCACGCCGCAGGTGACGCCTCAGGGCGCCCACGGCAGCAGAGCGGGCGCGGGATCGAGGATGTACAGGTACCGGATCCACAGCCATTGCGACCAGAGCCCGAGAGCCAGCACGGCCACGAACCCGATGGCACGGGCCGCCACCGGTCCGCGCGTCAAGGGCGCGACGGCGAGAACCACGAGCAGAGGAGTCGCCAGCAGTAGGTACCGGACGACGCCGGGCGTGACGGGCGTGACGAGGATGACGAAGAGCACATACGAGGCGCCCCAGACACGGACCTCCTGCGCGACGCCGAAACGCCCGGCGGCGACCAGCGTGCCGACCAGCACGATGACCAGGACCAGAGCGAGCAGCACCACCGGAACGGTCCCGCCGGCCCGCCACAGGTCACCGAACCAGCCGAAGGCAAAGCTCCGGAGCATCGAGGACGCCCGGGCAGAACCGGTCAACGGCCCGCTGCCAGCACGCACGGCTTCGTCCCCGGCGAGCGCGCCGGCGACGGTGGTCCACAACCACGGGGACAGCAGCGCGGCCAGTGCACACGCTGCTGCGGCCGCTTGCCGGAGCCCGGACGGGCGCGTCTCCGGGTGCCGACGCCACGACCACCACTGTGCTGCGAAGACGACGGCAAGCGGCGCCGCCACCGGCCGGGTCAGCGCCAGCAGGAGGATGCCGATGAACGCGAAGGCGTACCGGTGCGATCTGGCGGACATGAGCACCGCCAGGAGCAAGACCAGAGCGGCCGGCTCGCTGTAGGCCAGGGCGAACAACGGGGCTGACGGAAAGGCGTTGAGGGCGAGCGCCGCCGCGCCGGCGAGGGGAACGCCCATGGACGGTTGAAGCAGCCTGAGCACCAGCACGGTCGCGAGGGCGCCGAGCACGAGGTTGAGCGCGACCGCCGCCGTCGGGAACCCGAGGCCCGTAACAGTCATGACGAGCCGGGCGAGGGCCGGGAACAGCGGAGGGAAGGCCCAGGTCCACGCATCGTTCGGTGAGCGAACGTCGGACCCCGACGGATAGCCGCTCGTGGCGATGCGTTCGTACCACTGCCCGTCCCAGTTGGCGAGGACGCCGCCGATTCCGGGCGCGGCAGGTGTGGCGGTGTGCACGAAGTACTCGGAGGGGCTGCCGGCGGGGTTCGGCGGCCCGCTTGCTGCCTGTGCGGAGGAGGACAACCACAGCTGCGTGAGGTTCAGCATGCGCAGTACGGCGTACGCGACGACGAGCGCCATGAGTGATCGTTTGGGCCACGGCTCGCGGCCACCGGCGCCGACGGCGGAGCCGGCGACTCCCGGGTCGCGTGGTTGCGTGAGCATTGCGTGCAAGATATCCGTCGGACGTCACGCATGGAGTGGTTCCACGCACGGGGCGCCTCGCGGGGTTCGTCGCACAGCCGCGCCGGCTCAGCGCTCCACGTCGTCCGCATAGACGTCCGGCACGCCGTCGCGGTCACGGTCCTCGGTTTCGCGGAGCGCCACCAGCCGGTAGTGCCGGTTGCGCAAGCGGAGGATCAGTGTGGCGAGGAGGGCGGCGATGAGGCTGCCAGTGAGAACGGCGAGCTTGACGTGCTCGTCCCGGGCAGATCCGGTGCCGAAGGCGAGCTCACCGACAAGGAGGCTCACGGTGAACCCCACACCCGCGAGGACGGACAGGCCGAGGACATCCGTCCACGAGAGGTCGGGGTCCAGCTCGGCGCGGGTGAAACGCGCCACCGCCCAGGTCCCCCCGAGCACCCCCACGGCCTTGCCGGCGACGAGCCCGACGACGACGCCGACAGCAGCCGCGTCGGTGAGGGCGGCGGTGAGGCCCCCACCGACGACGGTGACGCCGGCAGCGAAGAAGGCGAAGACCGGTACCGCGAAGCCTGCGGAGAACGGCCGCAGTTTCTGCTCCATCCGCTCGGCGAGGGTCTGCACGTCAGGGTCCTCCTCCCGCTCGCGGTTGACCGGAACGAGGAGCCCGAGGAGGACGCCGGCGACCGTCGCGTGGATGCCGCTGGCGTGGACGAACCCCCAGGCCAACAGGGCCGGCGCCGCGAGGACGACGGGGTTGGTCAGCTTGCGCTGCAGGAGGACTCGCCAGACGGAGAGAGGCACGACGGCCGCGAGCAGCCACAGCGGCCGCAGCGAGTCCGTGTAGAAGACGGCGATGATCGTGATGGCGATGAGGTCGTCGACGACCGCCAGCGTGAGGAGGAACGAGCGCAGGGCGCTCGGCAGGTGGGTGCCGATGACGGCGAGGACCGCCAGGGCGAAGGCGATGTCGGTCGCGGTCGGTACGGCCCAGCCGCGCAGCGTCGACGAGAGGCTCGCTGGGTCAGACCCGCGCAGCATCAGGAGAACCGTCCCTGCATAGAGCAGGGCAGGGAGCGCGACACCGCAGGCCGCGGCGGCGATGGGCAGGGCCGCCTTGCGCCGGTCCGACAGGTCGCCGGCGACGAACTCTCGTTTCAGCTCGATGCCGGCGACGAGGAAGAACAGGGCGAGCAGGCCGTCGGCCGCCCAGGTGCCGAGGCTGAGGTCCAGGTGGACCCCTCCCCACCCGACGACCGTGTCGCGCAGGCTCGCGTACCCGTCACGCCACGGGCTGTTCGCCCAGACCAGCGCCGCCACGGCCGCCGCCAGCAGGATCGCCCCGCCGACGGTCTCCTGGCGAAGCACCTCCGCCACGTAGCGGGCATCGCGCCACGTGCCGCGTCCCAGGATGCGCCTCCTCGCGGTGCGCGCGGGTGCGTCCTGCGGCGTGTGTCGGTCGTGCGTCACGGCTGCCTCCGGGGTCGACGACGAGGGACGCCGACCAGACTTCCCGGCACACCGTGACCGCGCGCTCCTGCGCGCACGACCGGGACAGAGTCTACCGACGCCGCAGAGGCTCCGCCGAGCCGGACGCCGGCATCCCCCGTAGTGGGTCCGCCTCCACCGTCGAGTGGGCGAAATCCTTTGGGCGCGCAGCAAATCGGACTAATCGGGCAACCGACGTTTCCGCGCCAACTGGGCGCTATCGTCTGCTCCAGGGGGCAAACGACCACATCGGCATGGGCTTGGGGGAGCACATGAGTGAGAAGCCTGCAGGCTGGTACTACATCGGCGACGGACAGCTCCGTTACCGCGACGACTACGGCTGGACCGAGTTCGTCATGGACACGAACGACCCGCGCGCCCGTGACTGGCCGCCGCCGACACCGCGCACCATGCTCCAGCAGGTCCGCGACGCCGAGGCCGCGGGTGCAGCACAGCACACCAAGCCCCGACGCCGATTCGGCTGGAAGTCCCGCCGCGACGGTGCCGTGCGCTGACCTGGGCAGCGACAACGCCACGACAGCTGGGCCTCAAGGCCCTGCCGGAAGAACCGTCCCCAGGTTGTCGGAGCAGGAAAATCGGGACGGGCCAAGTTTCGCGAAGGCCGCCGGGTGCTGCATGCAGCCCGTAGCCTGACCGGGTGCTATCGGGGTTCGCCAAGCCTGTGCCAACCGAGTGCCCCTCGAGGGTGCCGCCGTGCTGAGGCGTCGAAGGGCGCTGCATCTATCGGGGCAGGCAATGGTGACCTTGTCCTTGGCGTGCACGGCGGCCTCAGGGGCCACCTTCATTGCCCTAGCCCCCCGCCTCACGGACTCCGAACAGTTCACAGGGGTGGCGCTGGCCTGGACGTGGTCGACCATCTTCGGTCTGGGTGTCTCAATTCCGACCGAGCAACTCATGAACCGCAAGGGCAACGTTGGGGAGAATTGGGCCTCCTCCCGCTTGCGGCGTCGTCTATGGGTTTGCGGCTTGATTGCCGTGGTCGCCATTGGCGTTTTCGCCAAGGTGTCGCATCTCGGGGCACAAGGCTTTCCCTTCTTCGTGTCCGGAGCGGTGGCGGTCTCGGGCTGGGTCGCCGTCGCGTGGAGCCGTGGTCGCTCATTGGGAGCAGGCCAGACCACGTCCTATGCCACATCCCAACTGGTTGAGGCAGCCTCGCGGTTCGTCATGGTTGGTACCAGTTTCGCGCTAGGTGGCTCGAGTTGGATCGTGGCATATGGCGCCGTGGGTCTTCCTCTTTGGCTGGCGGCATTCAGTGGGACGCGCACCCCAGCCGCGTCGTCACGTGCTGCTGACGACGTGACGGACGGTCCGGATGAATCTCTCGCGGCCGAGCACCTGCACTTTGTGTTCGTAGCGCTGGGGTACCAGATATGTCTCAGTGGCCCCCCTGTTCTCTTGGGTGTTCTGGCGTCTATTCCACAGAACGCGATGTTGGGCGCGTTCGCGTTGGCGAGCTCCTTGATGCGCGCTCCCGCAGTGCTTGCCGGCGGTGTCACTGTCACTGCTCTGTCGGATATCGCGAGGTTCGGGGCTCAGGACGGAACCGGGGTGCGCGCTCGGGTGTGGCAGGCACATCGTCAGGCCGTTGGGATCACGGTGCTGGCGACTCTAGCCGTACTCGTGATGGCCCCCGTCGTCCTGCCATCTTTGTATGGCGCGCCGCTGGGTCTCTCCACCTGGACGTACGTATGGTTAGGCGTCGACACGTGCCTATGTGTGGGAGCCAGTGTGGTCAGCACGGCACTGCTCGGCCTCCGCCACGGCGGTGCCGCTGCGACGTGCTGGCTCCTGGGCGCGGCCACATCAGTCGGGGTTGCCACCTTCGTTCCCGCTGAGGTTGGGCTCCTTGGACCCGGGCTTGTGATGGGCCCGGCCACTGCCTACCTACTCATGTCAATGCATGTGCACCGAAAGGTCCGTATCCCTTCGTCGCGGCCGGTATCCCAGTAGGGTCTGACAGACGCCGCGAGTCTGAAGGCCAACATGATTTCAACGATCGCACGGAGGTAGGGGCGTGAAGGGATGAAGCGATACCCGGTGGGCGCCCCCGACATTGGTGCTCTGGAAATGGCGAACGTCGCCGACGCCCTCCGTTCAACGTGGATCTCGTCGAGCGGACCCTATCTCGACCAATTCGAGCACCGGTTTGCCCAGCAGTGCGGGGCGCGGTTCGCGATCGCCTGCGCAAACGGCACCGTGGCCCTGCACCTAGCCCTTGCCGCGCTCGACATCGGCCCGGGTGACGAAGTCATCGTTCCGTCTCTCACTTATGTCGCCACCGCAAATGCTGTGACATACACGGGTGCCAGGCCTGTCTTCTGTGACGTGGACGCAGATACTTGGTGTCTGGATCCCCGGGACGTCGAATCTCGAATTACACCCCGCACGAAGGCCGTCATCGCTGTCCACCTCTATGGTCACCCCGCCGACATGACTTCCCTGAATGCACTCTGCTCCGCACGCCAAATCGAGCTCCTTGAGGATGCGGCGGAGGCGCCATTTGCGACCATCGGTGGCGCGAGGGTCGGCGCGCTAGGCAAAATCGGAACCTTCTCGTTCTATGGAAACAAGATCATCACCTCGGGCGAGGGCGGAGCAGTAACCACGAACAATCCGGAGATTGCCCAGCGATTGCGGCTCTTGCGTGGCCAAGGGATGGACCCGAACCGTCGTTACTTCTTTCCCGTTGTGGGCTACAACTACAGACTCACCAACGTGGCAGCCGCTATGCTCTGTGCCCAGATCGATCGCGCCGACGAACTTCTGCGGAGACGGCGCTCCCTTTTCCAGTCGTATCAGTCTGCCTTGGCAGCGGTTGAAGGCGTGACCTTCCAGAAGGCAGCACCGGATGTCGAATGTTCACCCTGGATGTTCAGCCTGCTGCTGCCTGAGCGCCTCACCGCTTCTCGCGACGAGATCATGTCGCGGTTGGAGGATGCAGGAGTGGAGACGCGCCCCCTCTTCTACCCCCTTCATAAATTGCCGCCGTATGTTCGTCTGGAGACCGGACGGCTGCCCCAGACTGAGCGGATCGCGCGGCGGGGTCTCAGCTTGCCCACCAGTTCGTTGATGACGGTGGTTGATGCGGAAGAGGTCAGCAGTCGGTTCTGCCGGGTTCTGAGCGCGCTATGACACATGTCGCGATAGACGCCCGCATCGCCCGTGGGATCTCCGGCGGGGTGGCACAGGTCGTCATGGGGATGGGGCAAGGCTTCAAAGGTGCTTCGATCGACGGGCTGACGCGAACTTGGATCGTCACGTCCGACTCAATGAGGTGGGTGGCGAAATTTGTCCCGCCCGGTGACAACTTTCTGGTGTCTGAGTCGCCGGTGGAGCGGTTAGGCATGCGCGTGGCCGCGTTGGCTCCGAACTTCGTGAGCAAGGCTAGGCCCTATGTTGAGTCCGTCCGAGGTTCACATTTCCTCAGGGGGGACAGACCTTCTGGTATCGAGATAGAGCTGCGGAGTCGCGGAGTGCAGGTCGTGCACGTTCCGTTTCAGGAGGGCCTATCTTCCGGATTGCCTACCATCTACCATCCCCATGACCTCCAGCATGTATATATGCCGCAGTTCTTCTCGCGGGCTCAGATCAACCGCCGAGAGAAGGCATGGCGCGCGAAGGCGCTGCGGGCGAATGCCGTTAGTGTGGGGACGCGATCGGTTGCCGACGACGTGGTCAACTTCTGGGGAGTCGACAGCGAGAAGGTGTTCACCATACCGCTGGCGCCGGTTCTTTCGCGGGGGCATGTGGCTCCGACGCCAGCAGAACCGCCGGCGGAGCCGTTTGTCCTGTATCCGGCCGCCTTCTGGCCTCACAAGAACCATCTCGTGCTGATCGACGCAGTCGCCGCGGTGCGGCGTCGAGGCGTACGTCTTTCGCTGCGACTACCAGGGGCGGCCGTAGGGAATTACGAGGCCATACGCGCCCGGGTTCTGGAGCACGGTTTCGACCCGCGGGAGGTGCTTCCCGGGTACGTAACAGATGATGGACTTGCGAATCTGTTCAGTAGGTGTTCCATGGTTGTCGTACCGTCTCTGTTCGAGGCGGCTAGTTTTCCCATCTGGGAGGCTTACGCGAACTCGAAGCCGGTGATTGCTGCCCGAACTACCTCGTTGCCTGCCCAAGTAGGAGACGGCGGTCGACTTTTCTCACCCACCGATGCTGATGAGCTGGCTGAGGCGATCTACGACTTGATGACAGATGACCAGCAGCGCGCCGCACTTGGCGTTCGGGGAAAGGCGTGGGCCTCTGAATTCACCTGGGAGAGAATGGTTCTGGCGTCTACCGCTCTGTACCGTCGTGCCGTCGGTGATTCGCCGCATGCGCTGGAAGAAGAGGCTCTGGTCTCGGGACCCTTCATCTAGGTTGGGTGATAGTCATGTGGGATCAAGGCTGCGTTCCCATCGCCAACGACGGCTCGAGGGGTTTGCTTCTCGTCGGCTGTCCGTGTGGGGGTGCCAAGGGCAGGGTCCGTTGCTGAAATGGTCGAAGATGAGTCTCATGAGGTTGGGAGGAGCCCGATGACCAAGCGTGCCCTGATCACCGGCATCACCGGCCAGGACGGCTCCTATCTCGCGGAGCTTCTGCTGTCGAAGGGGTATGAGGTCCACGGCCTCATCCGACGCGCGTC